>NZ_JBFAOY010000029.1:0-85593 GCF_040675505.1 Streptomyces sp. NPDC049597 | reverse complement strand
AATTTGCAACACACTTCCCCACCACGACGCACTTCCGATCTGCGTTGTGTTGTTGTGAAGTGAGGCCGGTCCGCGTTGCGGACCGGGACTCGGCTTCGCCGAGTTGTGTTGTCTCCGCTTCGCTTCAACAACACGGGGCAGGGGCGCTGCGCTTCCCCTGCCTTGGGCCTCTCCGGCTTCGCCTTCGAGTCCTGGCCCGCTTCGCGGGCCAATAGCTGGCAGCAAAAGGGGCGGGTGACGCTGCATCAAAGTGGCCCGGGGCAAAGTTCTTTCTGAGGGGCTACTACCCGCGCGCGGCGGTGCTTCCTTCATCGAGAACTTTTGGTGAATCCGGATCTCGCGCTCATGCCTTCTCTGAAGGCTCTCCGCGTGGTCTATCAACTGATGCCGCCGGCCCGGGCCGCGTGGGTCGGGCACGCACCCGTCTCCAGGGGCGCGTGTAGGCCGTCGCGCATACGGCGCAGCGGGCGAGATAGAGCGCCGAGGCAGGACTGTGCGTGGGGACGGGGGTGACGGTGTACTCGTGCTGTTCGATGGCGGTGATCAGACGCGGCCAGGGGGCGGGGCAGAGGCAGGTGTCCTGGTCTTGGGTCAATGGGCCTCCTGGGCGGGGGACTTGGCGGTGCGCCGGTTGGGGTCCCGGCGGACCTCTCGGGCTACTTCGGTGATCTCGTCGTGTCCGTAGGCGGTTCGGACGCCGGAGATGGTCATGCCGCTGGCCTCGGACAGGGATTCCAGGCGGTACGGGCGGGCGCCGTGGAACTCCCGTCCGTAGGCGAGGAGCCGGCGGATCTCGGCATCCGCCGCGGCCTTGCGCGCCCGGGCGTCCTGCAGGGCCAGGAGCAGCGGATCGGCATCCAGGCCGTCGCTCGCGGCCTGAAGGTTCTCCGCCTCCTCGGCGCGCAGACGTTCGGCCTGCTCGCAGGCTTCGAAGTAGAGATCGGGCGGGGTGACCGAACCCGGGACGGGGAGCGGGAAACGGATCGCCGCGATGTCACTGATCAAATACATATTGCGATGGTCGCAAAAATTAGCGTTGAGTGCAATAGCTCAAAGGGGCTTGAGAGCAGGCCGGTCGGGGCTTGCTCCCCGGGCGCGCGGACGGCTGGGGAGACATAGTCCCCGGTCTCGTGTCGACGGGGTGGCGTGGGTCTGATCAGAGGGCGGTGGTCGTTGCTCGTGTGCCACAGTGGCGGCGGCGGGGGGCACGAAGGGAGGCGGGAGCCGTGCGGGGTGAGCGAGGGCAGAGGGAGATCATTTGAAAATGTCCGACTACATTGGCTGGCTTCGGGGGCACGTCGGCACTGCCCCGATCCAACTGAACTTCGCCGCCGCATGCGTCGTCGTCGACAACCGTGTGTTGCTGCAGCGACGCAGCGATGACGGTGCATGGGGGTTCCCGGGGGGCGCGATCGAGCTCGGCGAATCGGCCGAGGAAGCGGCTGTGCGGGAGGCTGCAGAGGAGACCGGTCTGCAGGTGCGGGTGGATGGTCTTCTGGGCGTCTACACGAAGTACCGGCACACCTATCCCAATGGCGATGCTGCGCAGCCCTTCACCGTCTTCTTCTACTGCTCCGCCGTCGGCGGCAGGTCGCACGCCGTGGACAGCGAGACCCTGGAGTTGCGGTACTTCCCCTTCACGGAGGCCCCGCAGATGACGAACCTTCAGCATCAGGATGCCCTCTCCGATCTTCGGCTCGGGCGACGCGGCGTCTTCCGCTGAACGGCATCCGCCCGGCCGGTGGCGTCGGGGTTGGCGTGCGGGTCCGACTCGGTTACCGATGTGGCCCCGCACGGCGCGGCTGGGCAGCCTGGCGCGGCCTGCGACCGGCTGGACCAGGCCCTGGGCGTAACCGCCAGCGGAGGTGTCGAGGGCGGGCGGCAGCTGCTGGAACTGCACATGGCGGTCGGCGTGAGAGTGCCAGTCCAGTGTCGTCGACGCACTGCTCGCACCGTCGACGGACGGCATCGGAGATGATGATCAACTGCTCGGCCGGTGGCTACTCGTACAGTGCGGCGGCCCGCAGAGCGTTGCCGATGAACTCCCAGTCCGGGCCGGGCGGCTCCTCGCCACGAGAGCGGTGGTAGCCCGCTGAATCATTGATCCATGCGGCCATGGACTCGAGGTAGCGCTCCAAGGTCGGGTTCTCCCAGCCATCGCCGTTGGCGAGCAGATCCTCGCGCAGCTGGTGGATGTGATGGATCAGGGCCTCTCGGGAGGTGACCGCGGCGTCTGATCCATACGTGGGCTGAGGCATGACCGCACCGTACAGCAAGGCCGGTGGAGCCGCCTTGGGCGGGAGCTGCCACGGGGCGAGAGATCGGGACCCCGTAAGCTTCCCGCGACTCGGGCAGTCTATGGACGCTGCCTGCTGAACTCCCGCTCGCCACCGGCTGACCCGGCACGCACGGGGCACGTGACTAGCTGTCGTCACCGAGCACCTGTGCAGCCAGGGCCGCAGATGCTCTGTGCTCTGGGGAGCTCTCAGGCGAGGGCCGGTCCCGCTTGGCGCGCGGTGAGCCGGGTGAGCAGCTCAATGCAGAGCTCGTAGTCGCGGGGGTAATCGGTGAGGAGTGTGTCGGTGCCTGCGGACATAATCGGGCCGTGGACCTGAGACCGGAACTGCTGCCCCCGCCCGTGAGCACGCAACGCCTCGAGGAACTGAGCCACGAGATCGATCGGATCGCCGGCCTGTTGGCCGATGGTTCCGAGGAGGCCGACGAGGCGATCCGCACCTTCAACACGCTGACCGGCCACGACTACACGGCCTACACCTTCACCGAGTACTGGCGCAGCAGAGACCTGGAAGACTTGGCCAGGGAAGCGGCCCGGCCGGCCCGGCCCCGGGTCGCAGACATCACCAGAGACGAACTCGTCGAAATCGTCCGCAGAATCCTCGCAGTCGATCCGGAGATCGACTACTACCTGCTGCTTCTCGAAGCGAACGTACTCCACCCCGAAGTCGCCAACCTGATCTTCTATCCCCCGGACGGCCTCCAGGACGCGTCTGCGGAGGAAATCGTCGACGAGGCCCTGAAGTACCGGCCCATCGCACTCTGAACGCCAGGCGGATTGCGCCAGTGCGTGCGCGTGCGGCTGAGCGTACTCGTCGAGCAGGCTGAGCACGCCAGCACGGCCCGGGGCCCCACCGGCCACGGCAAGCGCAGCCGCTCGCCCGGCTCGTCCATCAGCACGTCCAGATCCTCCACGGAGTCCACACCGGCCGACGGAACAGCGCCCCAGCGCGATCACACCCCAGGGCGCACCACATCCGAGCAACTCCGGGCGCAGGGAGCCCTCGCGCCGCAAGGCGGCTTCCTCCCGCGGTACCGCACCATCCGAGTGGGGCCGGGTTCCGGCCAGGTAGCGGCGGTTCATCAAAAAATAGTGTTGAGCGCAATATCTTGAGGCCAAGCGGGTTGGAGGCACCGCGCCGCGGTCGGACGAGGCACTAGCTGGCGGGGTGCGTCATTCCAACGGTGCTGTACCCCGCGCTGGTTGGGTCTCGGCTCAACAGCCTCAGAGCCGGCATGTTGGAGGTACCTGTCACACTCGCCGCATGACGAACGAGGGTGGGAGCGCGGGTCTCGTGGACGTGCGGGCGCTGTTGCTGCGGACGGACTGGAATGCCGTGGAGCACTGCTGCCCGGATGTGGCGCCGATGACACCGGTGATCCTTCGCCACCTGCTCGATGACGATCCGCGAGTCCAGGGCACGGCAGTGCGGGATTTGTACGGCGCGGTGACGCACCAGGGAACCTTCTACAGCGCCACGGCGCCAGCCGCATTGTTCGTCGCAGCGATCCTGGGCGATCCACGGACGCTGGCGATGGTCACAAGCCAGAGGCCGTGGGAGATCGACCAGCACGGCGAGCAGCTGTCTCCGCTGCGGGTACGTCTGCTCGGCTGGCTCGGGGACACCGCCCAGGACACGGACTATCCGCCCGAGTGGCCGCCCGGCAGGCAGAAAGACATCGACGCCTTCCTTGCGACCCGCCCAGCCCTCTACGACGCGGTGCACCCGTTCCTCGGCGACAGTGAACATGAGGTCCGCGACGCCGCCCTCTTTGCGATCCTGCCTCTGCTCGCCGACCCAGCCCTGGCCCACCACATCCCCGCCCTGACCGACGCAGTCCACGAACTCGCCGCCCGGGACACCCCCTACCGCTGGTACGCCATCAACCGACTCGCCGCCTGGGGCCAGGACACATCCCGCTACCCCGAGCCCCCGCAGCCAGCCCCGACCATTCTCGCCGGTGTCGTTGCCCAGGACGTCAGCAACGGCGACCACGACCCATGGGCCGGGTTCCTCGAGCCGTGGCCGGACTCCGTGTACGACAGCCTCGATGTAAGGGCGGTGCAGCCGGAACACGTAGCTCCTACCCTCAGTACCGAACGGCAGGCATCCCGTCGGAACTCCGGACGGACGGGCTAGCCGTGATGCGCCCGAGGTTCCTGCTCCTCCGGCAGAGGGTCGGTGGTGTGTGCCCTGTCTGACGCTGCGGTTTCCACCGTCCCGCACCCCCTGGAAGGGGGTGCGGGCGACGCCACGTGTCGGTGGACAGGTCCGCAGCACAACGGCGATCTGGGGCTGGCCGTCTGGTCAGTTCGCGGGTTCGGTAGTCAGGCGCTTGAGGAGCTCTTCAAATCGGTTGAGGGTCTCTTCGTCGATCTGGCCGAAGAAGGCGTCGCGGTCGGTGGTCAGCTGATGGGCCGGACCGACGTGGTCGAACATACCGTTGACCTGGCTGATGCGCTTGAGAATGGGCTCGGGGGTAGGCGGCAGCTGGTCTTCGGTGAGGTGTTTGACGGCCCGGCTGTACAGCCAGAGGTAGTCCTTCGGTGTGAACAGGTCCTCGATGTCGCCGGTGGCCGGGAGTCCGTCTTGTTCACCGATGACGATGACGCGTGCGGGGTCGACGCCGGCAGCTTCGGCGGCCTTGCGGACCTTGTGCGTCACCTTGGCGGTTTCCGCGCCGTCGATGAGGGCGAACACCTCCAGGCGGCGGCCAAGCAGGGCGACGAAGGCGGGCATGTTGCCGATGCCGCCGACCGGGATGATCGACATCCGGGAAGGGAGTCCCTGCCGCCCGTGGGAAGTCAGGTATTCGGACATACGGGTTAGGAAGACGAAATCGCTGCTGCCCTCGACGGCCAGGTGGGGTCCGGAGCCGAGGAACAGGTGCTGCGCCACGGAGTAACCTAGGGCAGCCTCGACGGGCAGCACGGTGGTTCGGTCGGCAGACAGGCTGACCGGTGAGATCACCACGCCGAGTTCAGGGTGCTCCCGGGTGGCCTGGTCGTGGACGGCACGCATGGATTCGTACCGGGTCGGGTCGATCATGTGCTGGGAGTGGGTGGTGTAGAGGACCTGCTTGTGGGCGCCGAGCTCGCCGAAGATGAAGCGAAGGAAGTCGCCCTGGGCTTCTCCGTGCAGGCTGGTGCCCGGCTCGTCGAGCAGGACGACGACCCGTTCGCGGGCGTTCTGATAGCGGCTGAAGGCGGCCATGAAGGAGAAGAACCACTGGAAGCCCGCGGAGCGGGTGGCGAAGTTGGTGGTGACGCCGCCGTGGCGTTCGTCGCGCAGCTGCACCTTCAGTACGCGGTGGCGCACCTGGCGCCCGTCTGCTTCTGTGCCGACCACGGGCATGTCGGTGTCGAAATCGACGGTGAGGGCGTCGTTCTGCTTCCAGTACTCGAAGACCCGGTCGCTGAGGTCGACGCTGGCCGCCTGAAGTTCGGCGTTGCGGCTGTCGTAGTCCTCGTCCAGCAGGTTCTGCGGTTCTTCGCCTGCCAGGTCCAGCAGCGACAGCATGGTCTCGTCGCCGGGCTTCAGCGCGTTGCTCTGGACACGGGAGACCAGCTCGTTCAGGTCGCACTCGCCCGGCAGCAGTTCGTAACTGGAGAAGTAGAAGAATTTGGGCAGCAACTCCAGCATGGCGTCGGTCTGCTCATCGCTCAGCTCGTTGTTGAGCAGCGGGGTGTAGGGCTTCAGCGCGCCTGCCACCTTGGCGACCGCCTGGGCCCTCGCCTGGTGTCCGGCCTCGCGCAGCTCCTTGGTCAGGTTCTTGGCCGCCGCGGTCGCGGCCTCCACGTCTTCGGCGACGACCAGCTTCTGGGCGTCCTCGTGGTCGACCCCGCTGGACTGGCAGGCTCCGGCAAGGGCTTCCTGAAAGGGGAGTTCCACCTCGATCCACTGCGCGTTGCCGTAGGTGCGGCCTGCGACGATCCGAGTATTGGCCGACGGGGCAACGTCGAAGATGGCGGTGAACCCCGCCACGTCGCTGTCCTCCAGAGTGAACCATGCCTGGACCGGGGTGTAGTCATTCAGGTCGCTGGTGCGGCGGTCGCGGGCCAGACGGCGCCGCGGGTATTCCTGGGTGAGGTTGAAGTCGTCAGGGTTGTTCGCGGGGTTCAGGCGGTGCAGTGCCTTGAGGATGGTGGTCTTGCCCGCCTCGTTCTTCCCGATCAGCGTGGTGACGGTCGGCTCGACCTTCATCTGCTGCGCGTCCGTGAAGTTGCGGAAGTTCTGTATCAGGACCTCGTCCAGCAGCATTCGAACCGCCTCCCCTCTCAAGCCTCGGCGCCGGCCTGATCACATGTTTGATCGTGCCGACGCCCTTTGACGTCGGCCCGGCCCGAGTCGCCGTTAATCTCAGGTTCCTGGCCAAATCCAACCATCCCCCTCCGACATCCGGCCCCATATCGCCCTACAGGGGCCGCCTTTGGGGAAACGTCGCCGCCGGCATGGTGTTCATCAGGAGCAGGGAGCCCTCGCGCCGCAGGCCACCTTCTGAGGGGTGAGCACACCACTGGCGGATCGGCCTACAGCTCGTCAGCCGGTGCCGAGCTCTGAGTGCCGTTGCGCGTCGGCGGCCTCGGCCGCGCGCACCAGGCCTGCATCCAGACCAGCGGCAGCCTTCTCGACATCGGCGTCTGCCGGTCCGCCCTCGGCCGGAGTGAGGCTGGCCAGGAGCGGGGCCATCTGGTCGCGGACGTCCCTCCAGGGCGCACCGAGGGCGAAGCCGTGCCGGCGGAAGGCGGCCAGCGTGCGGCGGTGACCGAAACAGGCGGCGACGATCGCGAAGGCGTGTGTGTCCTCAAGGACGGTGGCCCTCTCGCTCTCGTGCACGGTGCGTGTGCCGGCCTTCAACGCGGTGAGGAGTCTGCGGCGGAAGGCGGCTTCCTCCCGCGGTACCGCACCGTCCGGGCGGGGCCGGGTTCCGGCCAGGTAGCGGCGGTTCAGCTCGGTGTCCAGGACGGCGACCGAGTCCAGCGCCGCCCGCAGCCGTTCCAGCACGATGATCGCCGCAGGCAGCGGATCCGGACCCTTTGCCTCCCACGTGCGGTGCACGGTGCGCATGCGGTCCCCAGCTTGGGCCCGGTCGGCGATCAGCCGCCCCGTCGGCTGACCGGACGCATCCCGGCGCAGCCGGGTGCGGCGGGCACTGCGGGCACGGCGCCGCTGGTAGCAGGCCTCACACTCCGCGCCCTGCGCTGCGATCCGGATCTTTCCCGACCCGCAGATCACACAGCCGACCCGCGAGATCAGCACCTCAACCGGTGCCCGGCCAGTGCGATGCTCGGGCTCCAGACGCCCTCCGCTCTGCCGGACCATTCCGTGCTTGCGCCGCCGTCCCCCAGCCACCGGCCCCACCCCCTGGCAATCCGGTTTACCCTGCCGCGCGTTCTACCCGGCCCCTACCGCCACCACACCGCACCGCGGCATGCGCGGCCGATCGCGGCGGTGGCCGTCAGGTCACAGGCGCCAGGAGCGGATGCGGTCGGCCGCCTGGTAGACGGATGTCTTGCCGGCCTGGATGTCGCGCACGAGGTCGACCATCGCGCCGTACGGAGGATCGATGCCCTCGCCGGAGGCGTGCATGTAGGCGGCCGTGACCTGGCAGGCGAACAGGCTGTTGCGGTAGGGCAGCGGCTGCAGGCGGACCAGGGTGTGCAGCAGGGCTGCGGCGCGCCAGGCGGGGTCGGAGTCGGCGGTGGCCGGGCGCGGGATGCGGGTCTTGTGGCGGGCGACGGCGGCGACCAGGGCGGAGTAGTCGGCGACGCTCACGTCTTCGGGGACGGCTTGTTCCTGGACGTCCAGGAGCCAGGGGACGTCGATGTAGAGGACCATCAGGCCGCGTCCGCCCCCTGGTGGCGGGAGGTGGGTGGGGCTTCGTCGGGGAAGGCGTCGTCGAACTCGTCGCGGTGCCGACAGCGCCGGTACTCCGTGCCGAGCCGCTTGAGCTTGCGGCGTACGCGCTCCCCCAACGGCGCCGGTTGCCCGGGCCCCCAGTGCCGTCTACTCCCAGGTCAGGCCGGCGGCCGCGCAGCATTCGGCGACCTTCCGCCCAGCGGGAGAGAGCTCGACAGAGGTCGCCGGAGCCGGACTGGTCCTGTGCAGCGAACTTCCATGGCCCGTAGGCCTCGTGGTCGTGCGGCACGGTGGACGGCCCGGGCGCGCGGGGCCTTCTGTGAGACCCTCCGAAGTCGTACTCGCTGCTGCTAGCCTCCGGCGGATGAGCAGCTCTGTCTCCGGCCTGGTGCCGGTGCACATCGGCCAGCCGGAGCCCGGGTCCGAGCGAGAAAAGGCACTGCTGCTGCGCCGGAAGCAGTCCCGCAACGTGTTCGACACGCCTGGTCCGCTGCGCGTTCCGGGCAATGTCCCGTGGGAGCAGCAGGGGCTGACACCGCGGTGGTTCGGCATGGAGAGCAGCGACTGTGCGGCGGCCGTGGAGCCCGGGGTCTTCTTCCAGCAGGGTGACGCGGAGTTCAAGCGCTTCCTCAGCGGTGCCCGGAAGCGGGGCGAAGTCGCTCTGATCGTGGCCGTCCTGGGACATGCGGCCGACGACCGCACCCGTAACCCTCTGGCCTCATCGGACGCCTCGGTACACCTCGGCGACCTGTACACCAACGTCGGGGGCCGCCGGCTGCCGGCGGGGGCGTGGCCGGAGATCGCACCGGGTCTGGAGGGCGCCGACCGGGATCTGGCGATCCGGCTGCTGACGCGGCCGAAGACCGCTCCGTGGTGGAGCCTGCGCCTGCACGGCGCCCGCGTGGAGCGGGGTGACGGTTCCGGCGCAAAGGACCATCCAGCCGCCGGTGAGCTGCAGCCGATCCTCGTCGACCCCCTCGGCGCTCCGGTGGTCGCGGCCTGGACTCCGCTGTCGGGAGACCAGCGGTGGTACCTGATCCCGGACGACACCCGCTGGGAGAGCATGCTGGGCTGGCTGGTGCAGCGCGCCCTGCCCCAGTACGTGCCCGCCGCGCTGCGCCGTGCCCGGTCGCCGTTCTTCGTCGACCCCGACCTGCAGACCGCCGGCGAACAGAGCGCCCGCACGGCACTCGAGGACCTGGAAGCGCACTACGCCGAGGAAAAGCAGCGACTGGAGCATGCGCTGCAGGAGGCGAAGGACAAGGCGGAGCCGGTGCGGTACGGGCTGCTGTATGGCAGCGGTTCCGAACTGGTTGAGGCCGTGGCGCAGGTGCTTGCCGTGGCAGGTATCCGCGCCGTCGACCTCGATGAAGAACTCGGCGGTACGAAGTCGGCCGACCTGCTCGTCAGCGTCGAGGGCGCGCCGGCGCGCCTGGTGGAGGTCAAGGGCGCCTCTGGCCCTGCGCAGGAACACCTCGTGGGACATCTTCAGCGTCATCTGGAGATTTGGCCGCAGTTGCGGCCCGATGAGCCGGTCTCCGAGGGCGTGCTGATCGTCAACCACCAGCACAAGCTGCACCCGTCCGAGAGGTCGGCGGACGTCTACTCGCGGCCCGAGTTCGTCGCCTCCCTGGCCTCGTTGCCAGTGACGGTGATCAGCACGGTGCAGCTGTTCAACTGGTGGCGCGCCGGTGACTGGACGGCGATCCGTACAGCTGTATTCGGCGCCGGTTCTGCCGCCTCCGGGGGTCCTGCTGCCGTGCCGGGGCATTCAGGCGCCGTGGCGGAGGAGCGGACGAGGAGCTGGTGGCGGCGGCCGGGCCGCCGCGCTGGCAGCGGCGGGACGTGAGCTGCTCCTCCGCTCCCGCCGGGGCCCGGAGCCATGAACCCGTATCTCGAGCTGCTCCGGGCCCGGCAGCAGCTACGGCTCTCTGGCGTCTGTTCGGCCGCAGCGGGGTGCCCCGCGGCGCCCCCGCTGCGTCAGCACACACAGCACCCGTGGTGGACGGCCCGGGTGCAGGCCCCCCTCCTGGCGAAGCGCGACTCACTGCCGCTCGGCGAGCCTGGCCAGGATCTGCGTGACCGTGCTCTTGTCCAGGCTGGTCTGCTCACCGATTCTCGCCGCCCACAACGGCTCGTGCAGCGGCGACCACTGGCACTCCCGTGCAAACCATCAGCTCCGCCGGGGATCGTCGGGCTCGACTGCTCACCGGTGCATCATTGTTGCTGCCGCTGCGGTGACGGCCGCAGCCAGCGCGAGGGCCGCACCGAAGGCGGCGGCCGCACGGACCGCCGCCGTAGGGTACGAAGCACCGTCGCGGCGGGCGAGGTATGCGGCGCCGACAGCCGCGAGCACGGCGAACTGCACCACCAGCGCGCCGCCCATCAGGACCATGAACACCGTTGAGGACACATCCGCTCCCTGCATCAGCCACAGTTGACGAGGCGAATCTGGCCGAAGGGGTGTGCGCCGCGGTGCACGGCGCACGAAGACGCACATGCAAGTACAGCGCAGCAGCTCGGGGGAACCGATGACCGACCGCAGACCTGCAGAAGCCGGCCGAAGCCCGTCTCCCGATGAGGCACTGGCCGAACTGCGCCGCCGGCTCAACGATGCCCACGCCCAGGACGGCAGCACCCAGGAGCAGCTGGGCAGGCGAGCCGGGCTCAACCGAACAACGGTCAATCGGACTCTCAGCGCACGCGGGAGGATCCCCACCCCCCTGGTCGTCGCACACCTCGCGAAAGCCCTCAGGCTCCCCGTTGAGCCCCTGCTGGAGCTGCTGCGCACCGCCCGCCCCGAGGCGCCGCAGCCCCTCGACCCGGCAGGCCCGGCCGACGGGACAGGACCGGACACGCAGCCCGGCACCGCGGCGGGCCAGCCCATCGCCGACGACCGGGTCATCAGCGAACTGAAGCACGCCTTCCTGGCCCTCCTGCGCCACGCCCGAGGGCTTCCCTTCGACAAGGTGCGCCTCATGAAACGGCCGACCCGGGAAGCCCTCCAGCAGCAAAACGCCGCCGAGAACGCGTGGGACGAGCCATGGCAGCACCTGGTCGACGCCGCGCGCATGGCGGCGCTGGAGATCCGCCACGCCACGCTGCGCAGCCTCCTCATCGACGGACTGCGCTACCTCACCGACTGGCGGGACCTCGACTACGCCTTCTACCGAAGATCACGCGCCTGGGTCCTCGAAAGCACCGTGACCCACCTCTGCGAGGCCGCGCTGACGGTCCACCGCGGAGACCCCCTACCCGAGCCAACCCCCTGCTATCAACAGGTGCAAGACGCCTGGGAACTGCGGCAGGAAGAGCTCCGCATCCAACACGAGGAAGCGTGAGCCCAGTGCCGCCACCAGCCGGAATCACCGGTTCCTCACCGCGCCGCAGAAGCGTGCCCCGGTACAGGCGCAGCCGTCGGCAGGGGAATCAGGAGGACGCAAGCACTGCGGTGTCGGGAGATCCGCTGCCCCCGCTTCCAGCGCGGTACGGGCAGCGGCCAAACACTCCTCCCGGCGCTGCGCGAGCTCTTGGCGGTGGTCACTGAGCTTCAGCAGTACGGAGGTGCCGTAGGGCCGACGGGCCAGGGCCGCGGTCGCGAGTGCCGTGGCGTGGCCATGGCCGAGTCCGGGACACCGGCCGGCGGCGCTGAGAAGAGCTGCGTACCGTTCGAGCCGCTGTGCAGTGCCCTGCTCGCCCGTGAAGTCGATGTCGGCCAGGAGTGCCAGCGTCTGCGTGGCCGGAGCCGGCCTCCCCGCCGGGTTGCTGCTCTCCTGCTCCCGCAACTCCTCCACGCGGCGCAGCGCCTCGTAATGGTGAGCGGCCTGCTCCACGGTGTGCCGCCACTCACGGAAGGTGTCGAAGCAGGCGGCCGCGGCTTCGGCGACCGGCGGCGGGCCCTCCAGTTGAACCACGGTCAGCGCGTCGTAGAGCGCGGCCGCCACGTCCTCCAGCTCGTTGCTGCACTCGGCTCCCACGAGATGCTCAGCCTGGCCAGCGAGTTTCTCCGCCGTGTGGACCGCCGCTCCCAGCGCAGTGAGGAAGGCGGCGTACGCATCTCGCCGCAGGGCCCGGCGCCACTGCTCCCGCCCGGCACGCACCGTCTCCACGGCGGCCCTATAGGTGGCCTCCGCCTGGGCGAGACCCGCCCGGTGCGTGGCTTCGGCCGCTTTCAGGGCCGCTTTCACCTGCCACCGCACACCGGCGATCGTGGCGGGTATCGCGAGCAGAGCGACGACAGGGGCTGCGGCAGCGCCCCATGCGGCAAGGTCCATGGCGACACATCGTGCCGCACCCACTGCGCACCCTGGTCCCGCACCGACGAAGCAGCCCCTAGCCGCATGATGGTACCGCTGGTACCGTTGGTACCATGCCAGAGCCCAAAGCCATGAACCTGCGCTTCCCCGACCCCGAGCAGCGGGCCGCAATCGCTGCCGCCGCAGCCCGGGAAGGGGTGAGCCTGCAGGAGTACATCCTCTCCGCCGCCTACACACGCGCGACCGCGGTCGAGCAGCGGTTCCTCGACGGCTTCAAGGAGTCGATGGCCCGCAGCAGCGACGCCTTCGCCGCCGAGCCCAGCAGCACCGACCCCTCCCCGGAGCAGCGGGCCGCCGAGCAGCAGGCCCGTGCCGAGCTCGAGCAGCAGGAGCGGGGCCAGGCCGCGTGACCGAGCCCGCACCGCACCATCCGCTCGAGGTCACCTTCCTGCTGCATGCAGCCGAACTCCTTCCCGGCGACCCCCAGGTCGACGACCTGGGCCCCCTGTTCGCGGCCGCCGCGCGGGTCAATGCCCGATCCATGGAGCACGACATCTACAGCTCGCTGCACTTCAAAGCCGCCGCGCTGCTTCAGACCTTGGCGAAGCTCCCCTGTCTCGAGCACTCGAACGAGGCCTTCGCCTGGCACTCCACCGAGGCCTACCTCGCCCTGCACGGCCGCCGGCTCGAGTACCCGCCCAAAGCCGCCGTCATCCTCGTGCGCGACGTCGCCGCCGGAACGCTGAGCATCCCGCGCATCGCCCGCCAGCTCCGCGGCTGGACCCTCGCCTGACGTCGAAAACACGAGCAGGCCGACAGGCGGCCGGCTGACAGCACTTGGACAACAGCACAGGAGGCACCCGGGCGCTGGGGCGGGATCGGCGCGAGTCCCGATAGCACGGGCCTGCATGAGAGCGCCCAGGCGAGCGACCCTGAAGGCGTTGCCCGCATTCGGTTCTGTGCCTCCTGCGGGGCCCGGCTGCCGAGGAGCGCGACGGCCAGGCGCCGGTACTGCGACGACGTCCTGATGCTCGCGATGATGCTGGCCGAGGCCGAGTGGAACGGCGACACCCGCATGATCAGGCTCCTGACCGGCCCGGAGTGCGGTCACATCACATTCGCCGACGGCGACCGCCGCCAGGACGCGGTCTACTGCTCCGGTCGCTGCCGGTCGAGAGCGTGGCGCCGACGCGCGGCCCGTGCCGCGAGGCATCAAGCGTGACGGGCAGCGTCACAGAATCGAGCCTCTCTGACCGGTATGACGGCTCGACGTCACGCTCGACGAGTCACCGGGCTCCCGGAGTGCTGTCCGTTGTGCTACCTCATCGGCCGTTCTCACCGTAGTTCGACGACCTTCCTGTTCGTCTCAGCGGGTGTGGATCAGGCCGCGTACCCTCGGCTCTGTGCCTCGCCGTTCGAAGAAGCCCCGACGACTGGTCGCCGACGGGCGCGTGTACATGTGGACGATGCGCCACAGTCACCGTAAGGACGGCAACGGCCGGTCCGTGGACTGCCGCCAGACCCTCACCTTGTCCCCGCAGCCGGCCGGCAGCGGAGGCCCGCTGCGCATCCTCTTCACCGACGGGCCGGGCCGGTACGTCCCGGGCGGGGCCCCCTTGGGCTCCGGGGACGTGGGCCTCACCCGCGGCCAGTCCCTGAACCTGCACGAGCCGGGCGCTGTCCGGGCCCTGCTCAACGCGGCGCTGGCCCGCGGGTGGCAGCCAGGGGAACGGCAGGCGGTGGAGGTCGACGGCTGGCTCCTGCTCGAGGCGGCGGCCGCCGTGCGAGCCAGGGGTGCCGACCCCGCAGGCCCATAGGGACCCGATGGCGATCCGGGACGGGACACCGTTCTCGGGCACAAAGCCCAGGGCCGGGGGCCCTCAGTTCCTGCCCTGGCGGGTGTCCTTCTCGGGCTCCACGGCCGGAGCTGTCTCCCTGACCATCAGCACCCGGGTGGGCGGCTGCTCTGCCTCCGGGGCCCGCTGCCATCCCCCGGCCCGTCCAGAACCGCAGCGCGTCCGTCCTGCCGGGCTCGACAAGGAGACAGACACGGCCGTAGTCGCGGGCCGCCAGGGCCCCGATCACATGCTCTTCCATCTGCGCGCCGTACCCCCGGCCCCGGTGGCCGCGCCGCGTGACCAGATACTCGAGGTACACCGGATACGCCAGGCCGCCCACTCGCCGCTGCCGCCGGCGTGACAGAAGCTGGGTGACCGCGACAGCCACCACCGTGCCGCCGTCCTCCAGCAGCCACACACCGAACTCCGGATGGCCGTCCGCATTGTCCTCCAGGTCCTGCAGGCGCTCCTTCCACTTCCCTTCGGCCGCAGCACCGCGCTCAACAGGCCACTCCGCGCCGAGGAGATCCCGTACCGTCGACAGATCGGCCGTCGTGGCCGGACGCAGCAAAGGCATACGGCCAGTATCCCCGCAACGGGCGGCCACTCCCCCGCCGTTGGCGGCCGCCGCCAGGAGCAGACAGGCCTGCGCGTGCCCGGCCCCGGCCGGCACGGTCAGTCGCCGCCCGGCTGCGCCTTCGCCTCGTCCAGGGCCCGCAGCAGCGTGTGCGCGCCGAGGAGAGCGGGGACCGTGAACTCCTGGCGGTAGGAGCCGTACGAGGAACGGTGCGCCGCCAGGTGCCGGTTGAACGTCTCCTGCGTCGTCACCCCGGTCCGGGTGTCGGCGAAGACCTCCCGGATCGACCGCAGGACGAGATGGGCCGCCAGGTCGAAGATGCCCACCGTCCGCTCCGGCAGCGGAACGTTCCGGTCGACGAAGCACAGAACCGCGCCGGGGCCGTGGACCCCGTTGATCTGCGGCACCGTGGCGAACCGGGTGCGGTACCAGGCCACACCGTGGTGCTCCATCGCGGTGTTGAGGACGTTCCCGGCGAGCGCCAGCGCCCCCTCCCAGCCGCCCGAGCGGGCGCAGCGCACCGCGGCGCGCGTCAGACCGGCCAGATCGGCCAGGTCGCGGTGGGAGACCTCGTCGATACCGGCGTCGAGCTCGTCGAGGATCTCCTCCTGGTGTGCCACCAGGTAGGCGTAGCGCTCTTTCCGGCTCTCCGCGGCCAGCAGGGCGCGCAGGTGCTCCGGGCCCGGAGCCCGCATCACCCCGATGCCGTCGCGGTCGCACAGGTCGATCAGGCGGGCCCACTCCTTGTCGCTGAAGCCCTGCAGATTGGGCGGGAAGAGCTCTTCGGCCAGGCCCTCGGCCTGCTCGGGCAGACGCAGGGCAAGCGGCCGGTCCAGGGCCCTGAACAGCTCCCCCGCCCAGGCTCGTTGCGGGATGAGGCCGCCGGCGGGCAGCAGATGGGCGAACCACTGCGACCGGTCCCAGCCGACGCCCGCAGTCTCCAAGGTGCTGCTGTAGCGGTCGGCGGCGGTGAGGCCCCAGACCTGCAGCGCGCTGGAGCCGAGGATGCCGGTGGCACCCAGGGAGCGGCGCAAACCGAACAGGTCCGGGCCCAGCACCCGGGCGGCAAGACCTTCGGAGAACCTCGCGCCGATGGCCGACCCGATGGCGTCACCGGCCCGCACTCCCGCCAGCCCCAGCACTCCACCCGTCGGCTGCGCCCCCTGCAGGACACGGCTGCCGATCCCCTCCACCGCACGGACGCGGTAGGGCCGCAGCATCTCTTCCATCACCGACCGGAACATCTCCTCCAGCACCGGCTGCACCACAGGCGTGCCGGACAGCACCGTCCCCGGGCGCCGCGTCGGCTTGTTCGGCTCACTCATGGCCCCCAGCATTCCCGAGGCCGAGCCGCTCACCGGGCCGGGGCGGGCAGAAACTGCACCATGGTCTTTGTGGGGTGGTGAGGTGGTCGGCCCATCGCGTGCCCATGCGGCGCAGGACGCTGCTGCTCCTCAGGCGAAGGCCGGTACAGGGTCCTCGGCGGTCCAGTCGCTGTCGAAGAGGGCGGCGACGAGGCGCTCGTGCTCTTCGGGGAGTTGGCCGGCGCGGTGCTTGGTGCGCATCTTGGCCAACCAGGCGCCGAGCCTCACTGTGTCGCCGTCGATGGTGATCTCCTCCCGGGCCGTGGGGGCGCGGCGTTCGCGGTGGAGGAAGAGCTCGAGGAGCTGGACGGTCTGCTCGAAGGTGCGGCGGGCGCGGCGGGCCGGGGCGATGGGGTGGGTGGCGGGGGTCAGGCCGAGGGCGGTGAGGAGGTGCTGCTGGCCGGGGTGGAGGGTGTGCCAGGTGGTGAGCTGGCGGTGGAGCCAGGAGCCGATTTTCACGGCTCCCAGCAGCATGTCGCGCCTCAGGGTGGCGGGGTCGTGGCCGGCGGCAAGGTGGGCGCGGAGCAGGTGGTATTTGCGGTGCCAGTCGGCGCCGTGCGGAAGTTGCCAGTCGGTATCGAGGGCGGCCAGGTCGGCGGCCCGGGCCGTATCGAGCCGGTTGCTGGCGGCGAGGTGGCGCTGTTCGGCCAGCCAGGCGCCGACGGGGGTGGTGGCGGGGGCGGCGAGATGGCCGTGCGCGCGGTGGTAGTCGGCGGCGGCTGTGAGGCGGGCGCGCCAGGCGGCCTGGTGCTTGTCCCAGATCATGCCCAGCGCGTCGAGTTCGGCGATCCAGTCCGTCTCCAGGCGGCCGGCCGAGTGGGCGTCGCGCATGGTGGTGATGAACGTGCCGAGGGTGTAGCCGGTGGGGTCTACGTGGTCGGCTGGGACGTCGAGGTGGCCGAACTGGTCGTGGAAGGCCTGGGCCGCGGCAAGACCCAGGCGGCGGGAGCGGGAGACGGCCGGGTCGCGGGGGTCGAAGGCGATAAGGTCCATGGCGCGGGCGATGCGCTCGGGGTGGACGGTGAAGTCGAAGTGCCAGCGGTGCTGAATGAGTTCGCTGGTCTCGCGGGGCAGCCGGTTGGCCTTGTCCGGGAGGCGCTCGAGGATGCGGTGGTCGTGGCCGGCCAGGGCAGTGGCGATCGCCCACACCGGCTCGTACGCCGTGCCGAGGATGTCCTCGCCGTCGGCGCCGGGCGGGACGTAGACGGGGACGATGAGGCTGGCGACCTTGCCGGACACGTCCATGCGCAGAGCGCGGCCGAGGGCCTGGACACAACGCACCACGCTGCGGGTGGGGTCGGCGAAGACAATCGCGTCCACGCTGGGGATGTCGACGCCCTCGCTGATCAGCCGGGCGTTGGTCATGATCGCGCAGGATGCGGCGGCGAAGCCGTCGAAGACCTTCTGGCGCTCGGCCGGAGTGTGCTCGCCGTGTACGAAGAACAACTGCGGGTCGACGTCCGGGCACAGCTCGGGCGCCGCTTTGCGGAGCAGGCGCAGGGTGTGGGGCAGTTCGCGGGCAAAGCGCCGGGCGTCGGAGACGAGGGTGAAGTACACCAGCACCCGGCGCAGGCCGTGCCCGGTCATGGCTTTGAGGACGGCGAGGTGCAGGGCGGTGGTGCGCAGCGCATCCTCGGCCTGACCCTGGTTCCCGTCGTCCCCGGCGGTGGTGGTGGGGGCGGGCAGGTTCAGGCGCCCTCGTAGCTCGGCGTCGGTGATGGTGGGGACCACGATGCGGTAGTCCGCGGCCCGCCCGTCCGCAACCGCCTGGGCGAGCGGGTATTCGAAGATCTTCTTTCCGTAGACGGCCTCGTTGTCCATCGAGTTGGCGAACGCATCCGCCTCGGCCTCGGCGCCGCGATGCCGGCGGCGCGGCCGCGTGGTGTCGGCGGACTCCGCCAGCTCCGGGGCGGCGAAGATCCGCGGAGTCGCGGTCATGTAGAGGCGGCGGTCCGCGAGGATCCGGGACGCGTCGTGGACGATCGCCCACTTCTTGTCCGCCCGCCCCGCGATCCGGTGCGCCTCGTCCATGACCGCCAGGTCGAACGGCGGCACCGCGAACCGCGTCTTCTGCGTCTGCTCGATCTTGTCGAGGGAGTCGTAGGTACAGATCACCGTCACCGCGGGGATCCGATCGGGCCCCTCCCCCACCACCGACAACAACGCAGCCAGCGAGACCGCGTCACTCGTCGAGCCGACCCGCGCGGCGACCAGATCATCCCGGCCGGCGGCATCCATCGAGGACACGATCACCATGTGCTCCAGGTGACCGTCCCGCCGCCACGCCAACGCCGTCTGCGCCGCCAGGTCCAGCGTGGGCACCACGAACAGCACCAGCCGCGCGCCGAGCCCGTCCGCAACCCGGATCGACACCAGCGTCTTGCCCGTCCCCGTCGCCGCGACCAGCAGACCCCGCGACCCCGGCCGCCGCAGCTGCCGCAACCCCTTCGTCACAGCATCAGCCTGATGCGGAAACAACGGCCGCTTCTCCAAGCGGCCTGGACGGGGTACTTCAACCAGCGTCATTTCAGGACTACCTCGAAACCAGTAGCGTCACAGCGGCGGCCCCCGGGCAAACAAGCCGCCCGCACATCTTCCCAGCACCACGGGTGATCGGCGGGCAGCTGTCAGGAAGCGTTGTCAGTGGTCCCTCTTAGCCTGAAGGAAGCAGGGTCACGAAAGGGACACATTGAATTCCAGTTATTACCGCACTCAGTTGGACAGGAAGAACAAAGCTCGCGCCGACGCGGAGAAGAAGGTCGGTGACCTCCGCACGAGGGAGGCCGAGAAGCGCGTCAAGGTGACGAAGGAGCGTGCTGCTGCGGAGAAGGCGAGCAGCGCCAGCACCCGGTCGACCAGGCTGCGCAACGCTCAGCGGTACGAGGACGAGGCGAACAAGGCCGGCCGCGATGCGGGCACCTGGAGCTCGAAGGTGGCCAAGTTCGGCAAGGAGGCGGCTGACCTGACGTCCAAGCTCTCTCAGGCCGAGCAGTCCGAGCGGGCCGCCGCCGAGAAGGCCCGCCAGCGCGAGCAGCAGCAGGCCGAGCGCCGCGCCGCAGCCGGTCAGGCCAGGATCGAGAGCCGTCTGTCGACGGCGGAGGGACAGGTGCGTACGGTGCTGAAGGAAATGCGGGCCCCGAAGCCGGAGAAGCTGCGGGTACTGCTGCTGGGCGCTGCAGCCGATGGTGATCTCCGTGTCGGACGGGAGCAGCAGAGGATTCGCGCGGCTGTGCAGAGTGCCACGCACCGAGACCTGATCGAGCTCGATGCCCACCCGGCTGCGACCGCCAACGTGTTTCTTGACGCACTGCCCCGCTTCCGTCCCCACGTCGTGCACTTCTCCGGCCACAGCACCCAGGACCTGATCGCCTTCGAGAAGGACCAGGACGGCTTCCACGAGAGCGCAATCGTCAGCGCGGGCGCATTCGCACGGGCCATCGCGGCCGTCGACGACAAGCCGCTGCTCGTGCTGCTCAACTCCTGCCACTCCGCAGCCCAGACCGCCCGCCTCATTGACACCATCCCGTTCGCCATCGGCATGTCCGACTCCATCGGTGACGTCGACGCCATCACCTACGCCGCCCGGTTCTACGCCGCCATCGCCGAGGGCCAGTCTGTCCAGGCGGCCCATCTGATCAGTCAGGCCGCCGTCGAGATGAACGGGCTGCCCGATCATGACCTGCCGACCCTCATCTGCGCTGCGGACGTCGACCCCGGTGCCACAAAGCTCGTGACGCCGCCTCCGGCGTAAGCCGCCGGGGAAAGACACAAGTCGCTTGGGAGCGACCGATCCCAAACTCGATACGCGAACGAGCCCGGACCAACAGTGGTCCGGGCTCGCGGAGTTGGGGCCTGCGGTCAACGATGCTTTCTTCCTCGGCGGCATCGACGAGGGCGCAGTGATGAAGATTTTCAGGCCACACATCTTCTTCGACGATCAGGTGGATTCATCTCGTCAGCACCGCCCGGACACCGCCGAGCGTCATATCCTCTTCGGGCAGCTGAGCGAGGTAACGCTCGACACCATGTAAAGCGACCAGGGTGCCGGGGAGGGAAAGCGGACCGTGCGGCGTGCGCCGGAGCGACTACCGCGCCAGTGTCTGTAGTCCGCTGGCCAGATCGGCCTGTGTCATTTCGTCGCGCTCGGCCGGTGTGAGCCAGCGGGCGGATGACCCGGCGATGGTCCGCTCCACCCACAGCACATCGTCGACGGCCTCGGCGACGGCGTGCAGGTGGCTGATCACCATTACCAGGCGGTCACCGCCGGCCCGGGCGCGCAGTACCTCCAGTGCCAGGTCCAAGGCGGTGGTGTCGAGGGCGGCGAAGCCCTCGTCGAGGAAGAGGGAACCGAGAGTCGGCCCGCTGCGGGAATGCAGTTCCGCAAGTGCCAGGGACAAGGCGAGGGACGCCATGAACTTCTCCCCTCCTGACAAGCGATTCGGGTGGTGGGCGACTCCGGAGCTGCGGCTGATGATGTCGAAGTCGTCCGCGAAACCGAATCGACCGTCGGACATCTGCCCGAGCAGGTCGCTGGCGACGCCGAGCAGTGCGCGGGTTCGCAGGCTGGTGAGGTGGCCCAGGAACTTGGCGTCAACCAGTTCGCGGCGAAGTACCTCGAGGGCTTCATAGCGGGCTTCGCCTGCGGCGATGGCGAAGTCCAAGTCAGCGGCCGGCTTGATCAGGTCCTGTGCTTCTTGCTGTTTGCAGCGCTGGTCATCGGCTTCTTTGGTTGCCTGCGCGGCTGCGGCAACGAGTGGGTGAAGTGATTTGGGTGTGGTCAGGTCGGCTGAGGCATCGAAGTCGTCGATGTCGGCGAGTGCGGCTGCATGCTCGCCGAGGCGGTTTTCGGCGGCGGATGCGCGTTCTGTCGCCGTGGTGGCTCGCTCAGTGAGCTTGTCACCGAGTACTGCGGTCGTCGTCGACAGGGCGACGGCGTAGTGGCGGACCTCGGCGATCGTCGGCTGGGTGGGAGCTTTTGGCAGCGCTGGCCGGTCGGCCTCATCGAGTCGGGTGCGAGCTTGGTCTGCGGCCTGGGCCCACGCGTCGAGGTTGGCACGCAATCTGTCGAGGGGGCGTTCCAGGCGGGCGTGGGTGTCGTGATCGAGGGTGCGCTGGTCGGCGAGTACCGCGGCCTTCTCGGCTCGGGCTGCTTCCCTCTGGTCGAGCAGCTCTTGGAGTTCGGCCTGCCGGGCGTTGACGGCTGTGGTGGCGGCGTCCGTCTGTCCGACGATGATGTCGATCGGGTCGTGCGGCAGCATCGCCTGGATGCGTGCGGGAAGCATGCCGATGTCGGCGGCGGTCCTTGCTGAGGCCCGGGCATGCCGCTCTTGAGCTGCGGATGCATCCTTTTTGTCGCGGTGGTGTGCTTTCTTACGTTCTGCCAGCATTTTGCGGTCTGCTTCGACTCCAGCGGTGCGGCGGTGCTCTTCGGCCTGCAGCTTTTCGGCGTCGGCGGTGGCCGCGTTTTCGCATGCGGCGATGGCGTGGGTGATCGCCGCGGTGTCCTGCTCGGGCAGCTGCTGGTGCGGTGATGCGGTGGTGCTGGCGGCGAGGGCGGCCAGGGCAGTGGTGGCGGCGGTCAGCCTTGCTGAGGCCGACCGGGCGTCGAAGTCCGTGCCTGCCTCAGTGGCCAGAGCCTCCAGACCTCGGAAAGCTCGTTCCGCTTCCTGGGTCGTCTCCTGCGCCGTCTGCTGTGCGCTTTTGTGCTCGTGGTCTCGTCCGAGCACCGCTTCATCAGCGGCGGTCACGGCGGCGCGGGCTTCGGCGCGCAGGTCGATGGCCCTGTCGTGTGCGCTCTTGGCCTGCTCTCGTTGCGTGTGCGCCTCGGTCAGTTCTTCCGCGTCGGCCGTGGCGGGGTGGAAGTCGGCCGGGAGCTGCCGGCGGCATACAGGGCAATCGTCGTCGGAGTGGAGGTCGGCGGCGATCGCGGCTACCTGTTTCCGCAGCCGCAGCGCCTCCAGGTGTGTATCGGCCGCGGTGAGATCTTTGTGGGCCGCAACTACCTCGGCCTCCACCGTGCCGAGATCTTTGTGGGCGGATTCCTGCCGGTCCACTGCGGTGGCATAGGCGCGCGCGGTGTCAGCGACGCGCCGGGCCGCCGAGAGGGCCGCGTCCAACGCGGTGCGGAGAGTGGAGCTGTGCGTACGGATCTGCTTGCTGGTCTCGGCGGCGGCGCGGGCTGCCTCTGCTGTAGCTTCGACGTGTGCGGCCCGTTCGGCCAGTTCCGCTTCAGCCGTGGCAATGGCATCGTGCTCGTCGTCGAGTTGTGTGGTGAGGGAGGCCAGCCGATCGCGTTCGTCTCGGTG
Source organism: Streptomyces sp. NPDC049597 (assembly GCF_040675505.1). Lineage (NCBI taxonomy): Bacteria > Bacillati > Actinomycetota > Actinomycetes > Kitasatosporales > Streptomycetaceae > Streptomyces > Streptomyces sp. NPDC049597. The sequence continues at coordinate 63,097 of NZ_JBFAOY010000029.1, read as the reverse complement.
TTCCTCGGCGGTTTCTGCGAGGGTCTTCAGGAGCATCGCGGCCTGGGCGAGGGTGTCCCGGCCTTCTCCTTGCTTCTCCGCCGCGGTGATCGCTCCGGTCAGTTCCTCTTCCCTGGCCGCAGCCTGCTCGGCACGCCGGTCGAGGAGGCTGCGCCGTGTGGTGAGGTCGTTGGCGGCGCACTCGAGCGTGTCGAGGACGGTGCCGGCTTCGGTCACCTGGCGCGTCGCCAGGCTCTGATAGGCGTTGGTGGCGGCCGCCGCGGTGTCCCGGGCTTGCGAGACCTCTTCCTGCAGTGCCGTGATACGGACGACGGCGGTGTTCAGGCGTTCGGCCTGGGCTGTGGCCGCGTCGGCGGCCGCTCCGGCTGCGGCGGCCGTCTCCTGCGGGTTGTCCGGCATGGGAGCCCGTTTGGTTTTCGCATCGCCCAGGAGTTGCTGGAGCGTGCGGCCGTGGCGGGTGGCCAGGTTCCGGACTGCTTCCAGTGATTCGGCACCGAACAGCTCGCGGAGCCGTTCGCTGCGCGCCTTGGGAGCGGCGGTGAGGAGCTGGTCGAACTTGCCCTGCGGGAGCAGCCCGACCCGCAGGAAGGTTTCGTAGCTCATCTGCAGCACCGTCTTGATGCGGTTGTCGACGGCCGTGGCGCCGTCGGTCTCCTCCCCGGTGTCCATGTTTTTCAGGTGGTGCCGGCCCGCGTTCGGGTTGGTGGCGTGCATGGTGCGGTGGACACGCCAGTTCTGCCCGTCGTGTACGAAGGTGAGTTCGACGCTCATGGCGTGTGCGCCGTCGGCGATGAGCTGCCGGGGTTCCTTGGCGTCCCAGGAGCTTTTGCGGAACAGGGCGAAGGCGATGGCGTCGAGCAGGCTGCTCTTGCCGGCGCCTGTGTCGCCGAGGGCCGCGACCAGGCTCTTGCCGGTGAAGTCGATGGTGGTCTGGGCTGGGTAGCTGCGGAATCCGGTGAGGGTGAGTGTCATCGGTTTCATCGCGTGGTCTCCGCGTCGGTGGTGTCGATGCCGCTCAGCAGGCTGGAGCGGTCAAGGGTGTCGAGGGGTTGGCCGGCGATGGCCGCGGTCAGCAGCGTCTCCTCGCAGCACGGTGCGGGGTCCTCGGGGTCGGGTTCGGCTCGCAGGTGGGCGAAGGCGGCCATGGCGCGGTCCAGGGCCGGGCCGCCTGTTCCGTGGTCGGCGAGGTAGTCGTGCAGCAGGTCGTCGATGTCGGGCAGTTCGGTGGCGGAGGTCTGCCGGTCCAGCACGCGGTGTGCTGTGCCGGTACGACGCTCGTCGATGTCGACGAGCGTCGCCTGCGGCAGCATCTTGGCGAGGGTGTCCGGCAGGGACGGGTCGAAGGCGTCGACGTTGACCACCGCTTTCACCCAGGCGTCCCCCACGCGGGCGGCGCGGTGGGCGATCTGTTCCAGGGTTCCTTCGAGGCGGACCAGACGGCGGCCTGCGGTAAGCGGTTCGAGTTCGATGCGGGGATTGGTGTCCGGGCCGATCTCGGCGAGTACGACGCTCTTGGTGTCGCCGGTCTCGCCGAAGTCCATCTGCAGGGGGCTGCCGGCGTAGTAGGCGGGGAATCCGGCACGGCCGACGGGCTGGGGTTTGTGGATGTGGCCGAGGGCGCCGTAGGCGACGTCGGGCAGGTCCGCGGCTGCGGCCGCGTACTCGGTGCTGAGGGAGATCCGCCGCTCCGAGTAGGACGGGAGGGCTCCTTCGATGAACAGGTGGGCGGCGTAGACGAGGACGTCCCGGGAGCCTCGGTCGGCGGTCAGGCGGCGGTAGACCTCGGCTTGGACGGTGCGCATCCGTTCGGCGTAGGTCGCGGTGGTCAGGGCGGGGTCGGCGAAGTCGTAGGTGAAGCGGTTGGGGTGCATGTAGGGCAGTGCGCCGATGCGCAGGGTGAGCTCCCCGTTCCTGGTCGGGTACTCGGCAAGGAGCAGTCTGTCGGGGCGAGCGTCGGTGGCGAACCGGACCCGGGTCTGGTCTCCTTCGCGGGTGCCCATGTCGTTGAGGACGTACTCCAGGAACGTCAGGACGTGAGTGGTGTCGTGGTTGCCGGCGACGACGACCACGGGCGCGATCGTGCCGAGGCTGCGCAATGCCTGGGCCGCGCGGCGCATGTCGTCCAGGCTCGGCCGGGGGCTGTCGAAGAGGTCGCCGCTGTGCACGATCAGGTCGGGGACGTAGTCCTCGGCGATGGCGATGATTTCGTCCAGGACGGCGTCGACCTCGCTGTCACGTCGATGGCGGCCGATCTGGCGGCCCAGGTGCCAGTCGGAGGTGTGGAATACGCGTCCCGTCACGGGTGCCTCCAGAGGAACGGCCTGCGGGGCGGCGCGGGTTGCGCCGCCGCGGCCGGAGGTTGGTGACGCCGACTGTACCTCGAATCACAGGAAGAGTCTGGAAAACTCTGGAACTCTGGTAGCGTCTGGTACATGAGTGATCCGCTGGACGCCTTGGAGAAGAGCATCGGCACCCTGCGCCGCGCGATCCGCGACGCCGCCGCCGCCGGTGACACCGAACGGGCCGGGGAGCTGCGCATGCAGCTGCGCCGCGCCGAGCGGGCCTGGGACGCCCTCGTTGACGCCGGTGAACCGGCAGCTGCGCCGCCCCGTTCCGTCCCGGAAGCGGCTCCAGCCGCCCGGGGATCGCAGCTCCCGGCACGCGAACACGTCCACCGCGCGCTGATGCTCCTCGGGGCCCCGGCAGCCCCCAAGCTGATCGTCGGCGTGCACGAGGCGTTCTTCCCGGGAGAGCTGTCCGCGTCCAAGCTCTCCAGCCTGCGCCGGGACGAGGAGCGTTCCTATCGCTCCAGTCCGGGTGCCCGGCCGTACTATCTGTGCCCGGCACTGGCGCACGACCTGCTGACACCGGTGCGGGCACTGATCACCATCAGCACCTGGACGCTGGAGCAGCGCATCATCGGCCCGCTTTCACCGCGCGTGGACTTCCTCACCGGCGCGATCGGCATCGCCGAAGCAGTGCGCACCGCGGCCGAGTCCACAGCGGACGGGCCCAGTCCGGAGGCCTTGCGTCTGCTGTGGCGTTTCGCCGTCAACATCCCCGACGCCATGCCGAGGAACGCCTCCGGTCACGAGGGGGCGCTGGATCTCCAGCAGGTGATCAGCGCCGCCCAGGCCGAGCTGGATGTGCATACGGACGCCGACCGCGCCACCCGGGCGGCAGCCGCGCGGCGAGCCCGCAAATCCCTCGGGAACGACGAGCAGTTGTTCGGCGCGCCCCTGCGGGGCGTGACGCATCTGCGGTCGGCTCGCGCCTGACTCCCGTCCCCCGCAGCCCTTTCTCCTCCGCAAGGATCTACGAGACCGTGAAAATACCAGTCGACGACCGCCTCGCCGCACTGCGCGGATCCGCGAAGCGCCTGGACTACAACGCCAGGTCGCTGGCGGCCCTGGAGAACAACCCGCGTTGCACGCTGCGGGCCCTGCTGGACGCCTCCGGCTCCGACAAGGCCGCGATCGCCACACGCGTCGGCCACCCCCCGTCCTTCGGTCAGTCCTCCTTCGCCATCACCCGAGGCAACGCCTTCGAGGCGATGGTGAAGGACAACGGCTGCGCGGAGCTCCTGCGCGTCCTGCGCGAGACCCTGGAGCTGACACTGCCGGAGGTGGGGTATGAGGACCTGAACGACGTCGGCGGCGACGGCCGCTCCAAGGAGCGCCATGAGCGCACCGAGAAGGTCCTGCTGCGGGCGGCTCGGGGCGAGGGCGAGGGTACCTTGTTCGATCACCCGATGCTGTGCCTGCTGATCGGCGGGCACAAGGCGTACTTGGAGCCGGACCTGGTCGCCCTTCGCATCGACGGACGCTTCCACGTCGTGGAGATCAAGAGCTTCCCGATTATCGACGAGCAGGCAGACTCCGCACAGGTGCGGGCGGCGACCACCCAGGCGTGCGCGTACATCATCGCGCTGCGCGACCTGCTCGGGCGGGCCGGCATCGGCGAGGAGGCCGTCTCCGACACGATCGTGCTGGTCGCGCCGAAGGACTTCACCAACCGGCCGACCGGGGCGTTCGTCGACGCCCGCAAGCAGGTGGCCGCTCTGACGCGTCAGCTGTCCCGCATCGAGCGCATCGGGGATCTGGTGGACCTGCTGCCCGAGGACCTCACCTTCGACCTCGACCTGGACAAAGAGAAACAGCCCCGGCGCCCGGCCGAGGAGCTGACCGAGGCGCTGGATCAGGTCCTCGTGACGTACCGCCCTGACTGCCTGAATCACTGCGAGATGGCGTTCTACTGCCGCTCCCGTGCCCGCGCGGAAGCCTCGCTGGATGTCCTCGGGCCGGTGGTGCGCGAGCAGTTCGGCGGCATCGACACCACGACCATGGTCATGGGTCTGGCTCGCGGAGAACTGACGCCGAGCGAGGACCAGGTGGAGATGGCCGCGGCCCTGCGGCACGCCGCACGGCTGCGTGCAGAACTGGAAGACCTCGGGGGTGCGGCATGAGCACGCTGTCGGCGCTGGCGCACGTGCAGGCGATGGAGTCAATGCAGGCGGTGCCCCTGACCGAGTTCCGGCACCGGCACCTGTCAGGCCGGCCGCTGGTGATCGTGCCGCTGGCCATGGCCGGAGAGGCCGGGGCTCCCCTGGCCGCGATGGTCGGCTCCGCCAAGAGGAACGGGACCCTGCTCGTCGTGGCCCAGCCCCGCAACCGCGACCAGCGGTTCGCGTTCGCCGCCGACCTCGGCCGGATCGTGATGGACTACATCGACTCCTTCCGCCAGGACCGCCGCGGGGAAGGCGAGCGTTCCCGGTACACCGACGCGCCTCAGATCCTGGTGCCCAACCCCGGCGGCGTCAAAGCCCTGGCCGACCTGGGCCGCATGTGCCGCTTCCGCGCGACGTCCGGTCCTTACGCGGTGCCGGACGTCGTACCGGAGTTCGGCATGTGGCTGACGTTCCTGGTCGACAGGGCCGAACAGGCCGGCACCTCCGTGCTGCTGCCCGTCACCGCAATGCTCGCCGAGCACTGGGCGACCGGCCAGAGCACGCTCGAGGACCAGAACCTCGCCTCCCTGATGGCCTGGATCGCTCCCCCGCCAGGTCTAAGCGTCGAGCAGGCCATGGCCGATGCGGAGAACCCGGACGTGTGCCCGCCGGCGGGCCCGTCGACCTCCCCCGAGTTCGACAACCGCGACCTGGCCCCGGCGATCAGAAGGTTCGACACGGCCCGCACGCTCGGCGACCCGCACGCGCTGGCCGCCGCCGAGACCGAATTGCGGGAACTGATCGCGGGACAGATCCAGCCCACCTGGCGCATGGTGTGGAAGGCCATATCGCTGCTGCGCTCCGTCCCCGAGGCACCGCGGACCGCCAAGCGCTTCGAGCGCGACTGCAAGGCCTTCACCGACTACTCCGACTACCGGGACTCCGGCGGCCTTCCGCAGCGCAAACGTGACACTGCGATCGGCGCGGCCCGGCGGCTGGGCTGGCTGGAGCACGCACTGGCCGAATTCGAGTCCGACATGGCGTTCGACGACCCGTTCGTGCTGGCCGACCGGCGCAGCGCCGGGGAGGCGTTCGCCGGGACGGTCGTGGAGGCCGAACCCGACCGGACGGACACCACGGACAAGAACACTCGTGTGCCGCGGCCGCGCGTCACCCTCCGCACCGACGATCCCGTGCGGCTGGCCGCCGACACCAAACTGATCAGCCCGTCCATGCCGGCCGGGCACAAAGCCGTGATCGTCTCCGTCCTCCCCGACGGCAACACCACACGGGTCACGGTGGAGATCACCGGCGGCATGGGGCGCGCCCGCGTCCCGAAGCAGGGCACCGTGCCGGAGCGGGGCCAGCGCATCGCCTACCTGCCCGACCCGGGCTGGCGCCCGACACCGCAGTTCCCGGCCTCCGACGCCGCCCCGTGGACACACAGTGCCGCCGACGAGAGCCGCACCGATTCCGCCGTTCCCGAGGACGCCGCAGCAGAGGAGTGGGGCAATGAGGACTGACACCAGCACGACGCCCGCGCCCAACCCTGCAACGGCCGCTGCCGCTGCCACCGAGGCGATCCTCGCGGACATGGCCGACGAGCGTCACAGGGCCGTGGTCGTCGACTCCCCGCCGGGCGCCGGCAAGAGCACCCTAGTGGTCAGCGCCGCCCAGGAACTCACCGACAGCGGCGAACGCCCGATCATCGTCGCCCAGACAAACAACCAGGTCGACGACCTGGTCATGCGCCTGGCCAGGGAGCATCCCGGCATCGCCGTCGGACGGCTGAGCGCCACCGGCTACACCCCGTCTCCGGCGCTGGGGGCCCAGCCGAATACAACCGTCGGCCGCACCCTGGCCGACGTGGCCGGCTGCAGGATCATCGTCGCCACCGCCGCCAAGTGGGCCACCGTCCGTGACACCACGTTCGGGTGGGCGATCCTGGACGAGGCCTACCAGATGCGTTCGGACATGCTGCTGCAGATTGTCGAACGCTTCGAGCGGGGGCTGTTCGTCGGCGATCCCGGCCAGTTGGACCCGTTCACGATCGTTGGCACCGAGCGCTGGATCGGGTTGCCGCACGACCCGACGCAGAACGGTGTCAGCGTGATGCTGGAGCACAACCAGAACATTCCCGTGCATCGGTTGCCGGTGTCCTGGCGCCTGCCGCTCTCGGCCGCACCGACCATCTCCCGGGCGTTCTACCCATTCACTCACTTCACCGCCGGAACCGGTGAAGACACGCGTGCCCTGGAGTTCCGCACCGCCGGATTCGCCCGCACCGACCTGGACGAGACCCTCACGCAGGCGTTCACCACCGGCTGGGCCCTGCACGAACTGCCCCGTCGCCATGTCCCACGCACCGACACCCAGACCCTCCAAACCGCCGCCGACCTCGCCGGCCGGCTGCTGGACCGCGGAGCGGTCGCCACTTGCGAGCGCCACCAGGGCGGCCGGCCCCTGGAACCCGGCGACATCGCCATCGGCGTCGCCCACCGCGACCAGGCCGACCTGGTCCGGGCCGCGCTCGCCCGGACTGGCAACCCCGGCGCGCGGGGCGTGGCGGTGGACACCGCGAACCGACTGCAGGGACGCGAGTTCGAAGTCGTCATCGTCGTGCACCCGTTGTCCGGCCGCCGGGACGCCACGGCCTTCCACCTCGAGGCCGGGCGGCTGTGTGTGCTCACCTCCCGCCACCGGCAGGCATGCATCGTCATCGCCCGCGAGGGCATCGCCGATCTCCTGGACAGCCACCCCTCGACCGACCCGGTGCATCTGTCCGTGCGCGCCAAGTTCCCCGACGGCTGGGAAGCCAACCAGATCATGCTGGACAAGCTCGCCCAGCACCGCGTCGCCGCCTGATCCCACGCGGTGCTGCCGCCCACTGCCGACATCCCGATCAGATTCACATAATTGTTCTATTTTCCGGCTTTTGTCAGTGCTCGTCTTTAAGGTTTCTGCATCCGCTCCATCCGGGCGGATGCGGAAACCGCAGGTGTGCGCTCGGGGAGTTGCATGCAATTCGATCAGGTCACTGCTCTCACCAGCCACCCGGCATGGGTGCTGCTGCGCGCGGACAACGCCGCCTTGGTGCTGTCCTTCTGCGGCACGGTATTCGTCGAGGAGAACGCGCGCGGCGTGCCCGAGAGCGTGCTGGAGTCCCGGCTGGACGACCAGCTCTACCTCCTCAACGAGCGCGAGCCCGGCTCCTTTCCCCGGTCCGCAGCCGCCTACCTGGCGGAGTGGACGAAGAGCGGCTGGCTGCGCAAGTACTACCCGCCCGGCGAGGACGAGGCGCACTTCGATGCGACCACGGCCCTGGAGAAGGCCGTGGCCTGGGTGCGGGATTTGCCGGCACGCTCGTTCATCGGGACAGAGTCCCGCCTGAACACCGTCGTCACACTTCTTCGGCAGATGGCCTTCGGGGCGCAGACCGACCCGCAGGCGCGCATCGACGAACTGCGCCGGGAACGTGATGCACTCGACGCCCAGATCGCCCGGCTGCTCACCGGAGAGGTGGAACTCCTCTCCCCGCTCGCCCTGCTGGACCGCTACCAGCAGGTGGAGAGCACCGCGGTCGAACTCCTGCGGGACTTCCGTGAGGTGGAGGCGAATCTGCGGGAACTGGACCGGCGGCTGCGCCGGCAAGTGGCAACCGCGGAAGGCGGAAAGGGCGAGCAGCTGGCCGCCTTCCTGCTGGAACGCGACGAGATCGCCCAGTCCGACCAGGGACAGAGCTTCCAGGCGTTCTTCGACTACCTCCTCTCCCCACGCCGCCAGCAGGAGCTGCGGGAACTGCTGCAGCAGGTCACCCAGTTGCCGCAGCTGGAAGGCAGAACCGACCGGACCCTGCTGAAGATTCCGTTCGCCTGGCTGGAGGCGGCCGAAAACACTCAGGACACCGTCCGGCAGCTGACCGAACAGCTGCGCCGTTTCCTGGCCGACCGAAGCCGGGCAGAGGACCAGCGCGTGCTCGCGCTGGTGCGCTCCGTCCAGCGCCACGTCACCGCCCTGAGCGACATGGCGGATCTGCCCGGAATGGAGCTGGAGATGCCCCAGGCGGGCATTGCGCTGCCGATGGAACGCCGGCTGTACATGCCGGTCGAACGCGTCGAGTTGGACACCACCACGCAGGATCCTCCCGACGACACCGAGGCGGACCTCACGGAGCTGTTCGCCGGCATCCACGTCGACACCGAGGTTCTGGCCGGCCACGTCCTGGACGCGGTCGCCGCGAGCCCGAACGGCCAGGCGGCCCTGGCCACTGTCGTCGACGACCACCCGCTGACCCTGGGGCTCGCGGAACTGCTCGGCTACTTCCGCATCCAGCATCCCGATCTGGACGTGAGCGTGGACCCAGAGCGCACCGATGTCCTGGTCTACCCGCGTGTGGGGGCACCGGGCCACGCCCGGGCCGAGGTGCCGCATGTGACGTTCGTACGCCACGAGGGCGGCACGGCCGCCGGAAAGGCCGACCCGCGATGAGCGACACCCTCACCGCCCCCGTGGTCCACCTGCTGAAGGCAGGCGTGCTCTACCAGGGCGACGCCCCGCTTGTGTGGGAGCAGATCCTCGCCCAGCAGGCGGCGATCGGCGACTACCTCGGCGTGATCGGCCTCGATGTCGTCATCGACCGCGCCGAGGGCTACGCCTATGTGCGACAGCAGGACAGCGAAGCCCGGGACGACGGGACCGCCGTGCCGAGGCTGGTCACCCGCCACCGACTCTCCTTCCCTGTCAGCCTGATGCTCGTCCTGCTGCGCGGGCGGCTGGCGGACAGCGACGCCGGCTCCGACGATCCGCGCCTGGTGCTGACCCGTGAGGACCTGGTCGAGATGGTCCGCGGCTTTTTGCCCCCACGCGGCAACGAAGCCCAGCTCGTCGACCAGATCGACGCCCACATAAGGAAGCTCGTCGACCTCAAAGTACTGCGCCCGACGAAGCAGACCGCAGCCTACGAGGTACGGCGGCACCTCAAGGCCCTGGTCGACGCCCAGGTTCTGGGAGATTTCAACGACCTCCTCGCCACCTACCGCAGCGCTGTCTCCACCACGGTTAAGGACGACGCATGACTCTCACCACCGGCCCGGCGGCGCTCATCCCCCGCCAGACGGCGTCCAGCCCGGCACCCACCTACGACACCGGCCCCGGATTCCGGCTCGCCCGCCTGGAGGTGCTGAACTGGGGCACATTCCACCGCACCACCCGCACGTTCGCCATCGAGGGGCACAGCGCGCTGCTCACCGGCGGTGTGGGCTCGGGCAAGTCCACCCTGGTGGACGCAATCACGACACTCCTCCTGCCCGCCCACAAGATCGACTACAACAAGGCGGCGGGCGCCGACGCCAAGGAACGCGACCTGCGCTCCTACGTCCTGGGCCACTACCGGAACGAACGTGTCGAAGCAACGGGCAGTACCCGCCCCGTGGGGCTGCGCGACCACACCTCCTACAGCGTGATCCTGGGCGTCTTCACCAACTACGCCCTCGATACCCACCTCACACTCGCGCAGGTCTTCTACTGGACCTCCCCTACCAGTACCGGGCAGCCGGAGCGGTTCTACCTCACCGCCGAGCACCCGATGTCCATCGACACCGACTTCACCCGCTTCGGCACCGACATCTCCGACCTGCGTCGGCAGCTGAAACAGCGCGGTGCCACCCTCCACGGCAGTGCGTACACGCAGTACGGCAAGGCGCTGCGCCGCGGCCTGGGCATCCCCGGCGAGCAGGCCCTGGAGCTGTTCCACCAGACGGTGTCGATGAAGGCCGTGGGCAGCCTGGACGAATTCGTCCGCGAGCGGATGCTGGAGCCGTTCGACGCCCAGGCGGCCGTCGACAAGATCGTCGCTCACTTCGACGCGCTCACCGCCAGCCACAGCGAAGTGGTGCGGGCCCGCCAGATGATCGAAGGCCTGGCGCCGATCGTGGAGGCGTGCGCCCGGTATGACACCCTCCAGGAAGACCTCACCATCCTGGAAAGGCGCCGCAGCGCCGTCCCCGCGTTCTTCGCCCGCCACCGCCAGCGCCTCCTCGCCGCACGCCACACGGCCCTGCGTGCCCGCACGACAGAACTTGAGGAATTGCAGTCCACCCGCGCGCGGCAGCTGGAGCAGCTCCGCGGTGCGGCCGACGGCCTGCAGCGCCGCATCGACGGCGCCGGCGGGGAGAAGCTCGTCCTGCTGACCAGCCGGATCGATGAGTTGGGCCGCGAACGCAAGCGGCGCCGCGACCGCGCCACCGAGTACAACGACTGGCTCGCGCAAGCAGGCATGGCCCCGGTCACCGACTCCGCCTCCTTCCGCGAGCGCACGGAGCAGATCGCCGCCGCCCGCACCCGGGCCGGGGAACAGGAACGGCAGGACCGCGAGGAACTCGACGGCCTCGCCGTCGCGCGCCGTGACAACACCGCCGCGACCGACGAGATGCGGCGCGAGATCACCAGCCTGCAGCAGCAGCGCTCCAGCATCCCCGCCCATCTGCTGGACCTGCGCCGCGAACTCGCTTCCGCCACCGGCGTCGGCGTCGACATCCTGCCGTTCGCCGGCGAGCTGATCCAGGTCCGCGACGACGAGGCTGCCTGGGCCGGCGCCGCCGAACGCGTCCTGCGCGGATTCGCCCTGTCCTTGCTGGTCCCGCACACCCACTACGACGCGGTCTCGTCCTGGGTCAACGGCCGTCACCTGGGACTCAGGCTCGTCTACTACGCGATCCCCGCCCATACCGCGAGCACCACGCTGCCTGACGACCGCACCCTGCTGACCGGCAAACTCGACCTCAAGTTCGACAGCTGGGCCCGCGACTGGCTCGCCGCGCGGCTGCGCTCGCGCGCCGACTACCTGTGCGCCGAAGACCTGGAAACCTTCACCCGCGCCACCCGGCCCGCCGTCACCCGGCAAGGCCTGGTCAAGGCCGGCGGAGGCCGCCACGAGAAGAATGACACCCACCGCATCGACGACCGGCGCAATTGGGTGCTGGGCTGGAGCAACCAGACTAAGCTCGACGCCCTCCTCGCCGACGCCGACCGCCTCACCCGCGAGAGCGCCGCCCTCACCGCCGCCACCCGCGAACTCGAGAAGCGTCAAAGGGCCCGCGCCGGAACCAGCGGCGCCCTCACCCTCCTGGCCAGCGTCACCGCCTACGCGGAACTCGACTGGCCGGCCACCGTCGCTGACATCGAACAGCTCGAGCGGCAAAAACGCACCCTGGAGGCCGAGGCAGGCCTGGACACGCTCACCGCGCAGCTCCAGCAGGCCAAGAACGACATCAAGCAGAGCGAGGAGACCCTCGGCCAGGGCCAGGAAGAGCTGGGCGCGCTGCGCCACGACACCGAGGGCACCACCACGCTGCTGGAGAAGACCACGAACCTGCTGGCGAAATGCGACCTCGACGCCGTGGCGGAGCACGAGACAGCCCTGGGCAGGTTCCTGCCCGCGGTCGGCAGCGACGACAGCCGCCTGGAGGACCTGGACATAGCCGAGCGCGACGCCGAAGTACAACTGCAGCGCACGATCGGCAGACGCAACGACACCCTGCGCCAGGCGAGCAACCAGGCGATCGGGCTGATGACCGCCTTCCGCGGCAGATACCCGGCCCACACCACCGAACTGGACAACTCCATGGGGTCCGTCGCCGGCTACAGATCGCTGCACCGCCATCTCACCGACGAGGACCTGCCTCGCTTCGAGCAGCAGTTCCTCCTCTACCTGCGTACCAATGTCATCCGCGACATCGCCTCCTTCCAGGGCCGGCTCACCGCCCAGGAGCAGCAGATCCGCGAACGCATCGACGTGATCAACGACTCGCTGGCCGGCATCGACTACAACCCGGGCCGCTACATCCGGCTGAACGCCGCCCCAACGCTGAACAGGGAAATCCGCGAATTCCAGCACGACCTGCGGGCCTGCAGCAGCGAAGCGCTCTCCAACGACACCGGCGACGCCTACACCGAGGAGAAGTTCCTCCAGGTCAAAGCGCTCCTCGATCGGTTCAAGGGCCGCGCCGACCACACCCGCGTCGACGCCGGGTGGACCGCCCGGGTCACCGACGTGCGGCGCTGGTTCGTCTTCTCCGCCAGCGAGCTCGACCGCGGCACCGACACCGAGCACGAGGTCCACCCCGATTCCGGCGGCAAGTCAGGCGGCCAGAAGGAAAAGCTCGCCTACACCGTTCTCGCGGCCTCCCTCGCCTACCAGTTCCGCATCGACCCCACCACCACCAAGGCCAAGACCTTCCACTTCGTCACCATCGACGAGGCCTTCGGACGCGGAGACGACTCCTCCGCCCACTTCGCCCTCGACCTGTTCCAGCGTCTGGGCCTGCAACTCCTTGTCATCACCCCGCTCCAGAAGCTGCACGTCATCGAGCCCCACGTCACGCGCGTCGGCTACGTCGACAAGCCCGACGAGACCTGCTCCCGCCTGGTCAACCTCACCATCGAGGAGTTCCGCGCCCACAAGCAAGCGGCCCGGCAAGCCCACCAGCGGCCGGCGGAGCAGTCATGACGCCGGCCGCGTGGACCCGCCCCGAGGACGTTGTCGAGACCCTGCGCCGCAAGTGGACCAGCGGCCGCTACCTAGCCGCCGCCGCAGGCGGACACCCCTTCGAACCCATCGCGGTGCCGCTCAAGGGCCCGACCGCGGCCGACACCCTGCACCACTACGAACAGGCACTTGCCTGGGCGCAGTCCTGGGCCCCCAGCCTTCACCCCCAGCTGCGCCTCCAGACCAGATCCATCGGCGGCCGCAACGGCCTTCCCTCCCACACCGTGCCGGCCCGGGCCTGGGTCGACACCCGCCCCGCTCTGTGGGCCCTGCTGGGCGTCACCGCCGAGGTCGACCGCTTCCACACCCTGTACGAGCACACCGCACTCCATGACCCCGGCCTCGCCCGGTGGATGGCCGACCACCCCATGAAGGTGCTCCTGCGCACCGCGGTCTGGCACCAGCTCGTGCGTACTGTCTGCTGGATCCGCGACCACAGCGCCGAACAGGTCTACCTGCGCGAGATCGACGTCCCCGGCGTGGACACCAAGTTCGTCGAGACCCACAAGGCGATCCTCGCCGAACTCCTCGACCACGCCCTCCCCGAGGACCGCATCGACGCCGACGCCCCGAAGAATGATCTCGCCGCCCGCTACGGCTTCCGCACCAAGCCCATCTACATCCGCCTGCGCTACCTCGGCGCCTCTCCCCTGCCCTTCAGCGAACTCACCGTCCGAGCCGAGGAACTGGCCGACTGGTCCCCCAAGGTGCGCACCGTCTTCGTCCTCGAGAACGAGATCACCTATCTCTCGCTGCCGCCGGTCCCCGACGCCATCGCCATCCTCGGCTCCGGATACGCCGCTGCCCTGCTGCGTCACCTCCCCTGGCTCGACGACGTCGACCTCTGTTACTGGGGCGACATCGACACCCATGGCTTCGCCATCCTCGACCAGGTCCGAGGACGCTTCCCGCACACCACGTCACTGCTCATGGACCGCGCCACCCTCCTCGCCCACGAGTCCCACTGGGGCCAGGAGAAGACTCAGGCACGCGGCGGCCTGACACACCTCACGCCCGAGGAGGCCCACCTCGACCAGGACCTGCGGACCGGCGCCTACCGGCCGCACCTGCGCCTGGAGCAAGAGCGCATCACCATCACCGCCGTGCGAGAGGCTCTGACGCGGCACCGGGGGTGACACCCGGGGCTGCGGACACCGGACGACCGCGGGGCAGGACCGTGGCCGCTAGCGAGGCCACACCCGCGTCCGTCCGGCCGGGCGGCCCGCAGTTCCGTGATAACGCCGGAAACAACCGTCCGGCCAGCGTGATGGCCCGCCCGGGCCCGGCTACCGAGGCGGTCCATCATCGGCCATGCCCGCCTTCAGCCACTGCCAGATCAATTCCCTGGCTGGGAACTGTTCGACGGTGTTGAGGAGATAGTCGTGGTTGATGCGATCGAACGCGGCGGCCAGTCGGCGGCCAGTCCCACTGGCGCTTGGCAGCCTTGCCCTTCGCGGTGCTGAAGATAGCCTGGATGGCGTCGTGACAGCCGCGGTCCGGCCGGAATCCGTAGGAGCGCGAATGCCGGCTGACAGCTGTCGTGGACAGCTCGCTGGGCCGGACTGCTACTGATCGTCCTGGCGGTAGGCGCGGGCAAGGAGCCCCGCGAACGCAGCAGCCCGCTCTACGCTGTATCGGCCGCCTCGGATCTGTTGAAGCAGTGCACTACCTACCTGTTGGGGCGTGAACCCGTTTCTTGCCAGCTCCTGAACGATCTCTTCAAGGGGCGGTGGTGCGTACCTGTGGGCACGCTCGCTCTCGGCCCCAGGCACAGTTCCGGCAAGGACGGGCCTTTGATCAGCTGATGCAGCAGCCTGCAATGGAGCTTCGAAGAGGAGTTGCTGTTCTCTCGGAGCGTTCCCAGCAGGCCGGCTCCGCGGCTGTCTCACATCTCCCGGAAGCAGGTTCTCATCCAGAGGTCTGAGGTCTGGCCTGGCGCGGACCAAGACGCTCTGGCCGAATGACAAGGTGCCCCACACGTATGTGGCCTGGTTGCTCACTGCCGGCGTGTCCGTAGGCGTAAGTGGACCTAGACCGGCCAATGCCGGCCCCAGTGACGTGTGGCCTACAAGGTCGAGCGTGGCCTTGGGAGGGCTCCAGCGGAGCAGATCCGGGTAGGCGAACGTGGCGGCTTCACGCCCCTGGGAAATGTCCCACATGCGGCGTGCCTCGGCATCGATGACCTTGGCATCTTGCACGGTGCCAGGTGGAGGGCCTGCCGTGACGGCGCCGAGGAGTGCGCCGGCCATGGTGGCGATGGTGTCGGTGTCCGATCCGAGAGTGTTAGCGGCGAGGAGCAGGCCGGCTTCGGGTGAGTCGGCATAGGCATGTGCGAGAACCGCGGCAAGCAGGGTGGTGACTGTTCCTGATCCGCGAGTCGCGTCGTTGAAGCCGCCCCACCGCTCCACCAGGGCAGCATAAGTTTCTGCGGTCAGGGGCGATGCGGGGTCATAAGCTTCGAGTGCTGCGCGGCATTCGTGGGCCACGGTGATCGCGGCCGAGCGGAAGTCGATCCCTGCGGCATCCGCCCATGTGGGTAGCCACAGATACGCCAGTTCGTCGTCCTTGGCGATGACGTCTGGAACCTGCTCGAGCCAGTCGATTGCGGGGCGCCACTGCTTGGGGCCGGGCAGTTCGTTGGTGTCCAGGGCGTGAGCCAGCAGAACGGCGTGCAGAACGGCGCCGAGGATGCCCCGGGGGTGGCCGTGAGTGCTGACGGCGTTGCGTACGACGTCGCGGGTGATGTGGTCCCAGCTGGTGAGGTCCCGCGCGGACCAGACATGGGGCTGGACACGCATGGCGGCCCCGTTCCCACCGATGTCGGCATAGCGGGCGGCCTTGGTGGCGAAGATGTTCTGCGACCACTTGGCCTCGACCCGCATCAAGCCGGTGGCTGCCGCTTTGGTCCCACGACCGGCTCCAAGGGCGTAAGCCTGCCAGGCAACGACTTCGATCTTCGCGAAGGCCTCCGCGTCGAATTCCCCGTCACCGCGGATGGCGCGTGAGGTCGCCAGGCGCAGCTGGGTGTCGTCGGAGTATGCGCCTGCGGGGAGAGGCATGTCGCGTCCGTAGCGGCCTCCGATGCGCCTCTTCCATGGCACGGTGGTGGTGACTTCATCCCGTCCGATGCGGCGACGTACGCCGGCGGCGTCGGTCAGTTCGGTGATGAAGCCGAGTGCGTCTCCGTAGGCAGCCCACTGGGCTGAGGCGCGTACTGCCTCCCATTGCATGGCGCTCACCGTAGTCCTTACCTGCCGAACATGACCGGGTCGACGATGATGTCGACCTCATCATGTTCGCTGACGCTGACAATGGCCTCGGCCTTCGCTGCGTCTTCGTCGGTGAGGACGTAGATCCGCTGCAGATGTTCGCTAGAGACGGCCTGCGGATAGAGCACTTCGGCCTGGGGATTCGTCGGGAGGTCAGGCGCTCGGTCGTGGCGCGGCATCGTCTTGTTGAAACCCGCAGGAACGCCGTCGGCGAAGAGGGCTTCAGCTCCGGGCAGCCCCTTCACGGGGGTGATACCGGTGTATCCCATGTTGCCCGGGGCGAACAGGACGCCGGGGTGCGTCATGATCACTGGATCGAAGCTGAGGACAGCCCAGAACAGGTCCTCGTTCGCCCACCAGTCTTCGCTGCTGATCCGGAGGAAGCGGTGGTTGGGCTCACTGATGCTGAGGTTCACGTAGGACCAGTACTGCGGAGCTTCTCTGCGGATCTTGGTGTTCTGGTGGTAGATGCTCTCGAGGTACTGGTCTTGGGCCAAGAGCGCCCTGGCCTTGCAAAGCCGCTGCACGAGGATTCCGAGGAGACCGCGGTTCGTGGTGAAGTGCACCACTTCGGTGATCTTCCGCTCCTGGATGAGCGCGCTGATCCCCTCACTGTGTCTTTCGCCGTCCGATATGGGCGGGCTGGGATCTGTGGTGGTCATACGGCCTTCACCTCGTAGGTGTCCGGATCCATGCAGGCGATGAGGTCGCTGGCCTCGGAGGGCTTGTATGTGATGGTGAGCGTCTTGCGGGCGCGTCCGGCGGACATGGCCAGCAGGCGCAGGTGAGCGTCTCGCTCGCTGTCCCCGGGCTCAGCGGCGTGCGGCATGACCTCGCTGTTAAGGCCGACGATGATGACGTGGTCGAACTCCAGGCCCTTTGCGGAGTGCATGGTCGACAGCGCCACGTTCACCGGGCCGGTGGGCCATTCCCCATTACGGGTAAGTTCGGCCCAGGCCAGCCCGGCGGTGTTTAGGCGCGTCTTGACGTAGTCGAACCAGCCGCCGCCCTTGGCATGGAGAATGGCGACGGACTCGTCGTTTTCCGGACCGAGGTCGTTGAGGAACTGAACGACGTGGTCCATCTGCTGGGTGAAGGTGCCCTGGGCCAGCAAGGGCTTGTCGCCCTCCTCCTCGCACGAGGAAAGATCCGGGATCGCGGCGTCGTCCGTGGTCTCCACGTCGCGCAGCAAAGGGGCGGCGAAGGCGGCGATCTGGCGGGTGTTGCGGAAGTTCTTCGAAAGCAGCTTACTGTTGTGCGGCCCCACGCCCAGGCCAACTTCGGCCCAGGTGAAGCGCTGGGGGTAGATGCGCTGGGCGGCGTCGAGGACGAAGGTGAGGGTGTGCTCGTCGGTAACGTGGTTGAGGACGGCCCGGACCTGGTTCGCGGAGAAGTCCTGGGCCTCGTCGACGACGACCACGTGGTAGGGGGCGTCGGCGCGCTTGGCGGCCATCGCGTTGGCCAGGTCGGACCAGTCCCAGGCCTGCTGCTGCTTCTTCCACTCCTGGAACGGAAGGATCACCTCGCCCAGCAGTCGGCGTCGCAGCGAGGTCGGCATGCGCGGTGAGCGGCCGCGGCCCTGTCGCTCGCACTCGATGTACTCGTGCAGGCTGTCCGGCATGAAGCGGCCTAGAGCATAGTCCACTTCGGAGCGTACGAAGTCGTCGGACAGGGGCAGGGTCGCGGCCAGGGTGTCCAGCTTTCCGTTGCGCTCCCGCTCACGAAGGATCCGCTCGTAGGGCACGTGGTCGGTAGCCCACTTGGCGAAGGTGGAGATCGTCAGCTCGACGTCGTTGCCTTTGATCTGCTCCTCGGTGAGTTCCTCGATGTAGCCGCGAAGCGTCTTGTTGTAGGTGAGGACCAGGACGCGGACCGGGCCGTCGATGAAGCCGTCACGGCGCCGCCGCTGCCAGTACCGGACGGTGAACTTCAGCCGGTAGAGGGCTGTGGTGGTCTTGCCGCTTCCGGCGGCGCCCCGTACGACGAACACCCCCGGCTTGTGATTGTTGATCACGGTGAGCTGCTCACTCGTCGGCTGCGTCGGTCTGAGAACCTTCATCCGCGCGGTCCCTCCCCAAGACTCGCTCCCCCGAACCTGAGACCATGTTAGGAGTGATTGTCGCCAGGCGGGTTGAAGATCGGACAAGCAGTCTGTCAGCACAGTTCCGGATAGCAATACATCTGTCACCCATTCGGGTGATGGGTGCCGAGGTGCATCTCCCTCAGAGATGGCAGGCACTTGGCTGTCCGGCGTGGAGCAGCAGGCTGTCAACGGGCACGTCGCATAACGCCGTCGAGGACCAGTCCGTGCGGCAGCTGCGCCGCCGCGATGACGAGGTCGGGGAAGTGACGCTGGATCAACTGCCACTCCGATACGGCAAGAGCACCGGCGTACCTGGCCGGACCGGGGTGAGAAGCAAGCACCCGTTCGTCGAACTTCGCCTCGAACACGAGCCCGCCAGGCAGGGTGCCGGGGCCGGGGAGTCTCCCGGGCCTGGGCGAGCATCGGCTCCACCCGCGAACGCAGCACCACCAGGTCCTCGCTCCCGGTAGGGAGCCGTGCCGCTCGGGGTCGGCACGGCTCCCCGACAAAAGGGGATCGCAGCCCGCCCGGTCCTGTCAGCGGACACGGCTGCCCCTCCCTGTCGGCGCCCGGACACGGTCCGCGCGACCGACAGGGCTCTCACGGCGATGGTCGCGGGCCCTCAGCCGACCCCGATGGCCCCGACCGTCCCCAATCAGGTCGGCTTCCCCCAGCAGGCTGGCCGCTGACAACCGACCTTGCGCCGGGATCCCGCCATGATCCAGTCGGTTGTCCGGCCAGGATCCAGCACGGCGCCGGCCCAGGGACGCCTGGCACGGTGGCAACTATCCGGGCGGGGAGCACGTCGATAGGCTGCGGCCTACCGTGCACCCCGCGGAACACGCGCCGGCGCCGATGGCTACGCCGCCACGGCCACTCCCCCATCCAACTTCTCCACCTCGACACCGACCTGATCAAGGCCACCAGCATCCAAATCCTCAACTGGGGCCCACCCGCAAGCCGATGATGGCGGGCGCTTGGCCCGAGACTGGCCGTCAGGGCGGGACGTGCACCTCTGTAGAAACCGCAAAACTCGAATCGGTCCGGTAGGGAAACACATGCGCTCTACAGAGGTGGGCTGGTCGGCGTCACTCGGTCGCGATCCGTTCCGCGACGGCACAGACCTCCGACCAGATTTCACTCACTCGAACTTCGTCGAGCGAGACCGTCTCGCTGTATCCGCTGTATCCGTAACCGTTGTCCAGCACGGGCGGACGGTTTCGGGCGCGCCAGGATCGGACGATGGTGTCCTCAACGATCCGAGCGTCGGCGCCGACGGAGAAGCGCATCGTTTCGATCGTGGTCCAGCCGTTCAACCGGTGCTCGTACAGCCGCCTGTTCTTCGGAGAGTCTTCACAGATGCCGATCTTGGCTGCGACAAGGCTGGCCTTGGTGACAAGGTAGAGGAGAGCGGGTCGATGCGGCTTGAAGCCGTTATCGGCGCAAGTCCCGCAAGGCCCTTGGCGCTTGTGAGCGTTTAGAACGGGTGCGCAGTAGTGACCTTTGGCGACACAACGGCCCGGCCATTTTGTCGCGTCGCTCGTGTAAGGGATGTCCGGATCCGGAATGTAACCCCAGGCCTGTGCGCGCTCACGCGCCACGTCATCAGGTAGGCGACGCTTTCCTCCACAGTGGTCGCAGCCCCCTTGCTTGCCATTCTTGATGTTGTCCAGCCGCGGCCCTGGCTGGCAGACCTTCCAACACCGCATGCACCACGACTGCACCGCGGTTCTGACATCAGGTATCTCCACCATGGGCAACATGTGCCCCAGTCTGATCATGTCCGTCCGCCGCTGCTTCGCCCGATTCCGCTTGTTGCAGTGAACGCAGCCAACCCGGCCCTTGGCCGCCAGCTGACGGACGACGCTGAGGTAGGCAGGAAACGGTGCTAGGTGGCCCTCGCAGCTCGGCTGGGTGCAACGCACCTTGAATGGTTTGGAGGTCACTCCCGGGTACGGGTCCACCGGCTCGAGGCCAGAGGACCGTAATTCGAGGGTCGCGGCGACATGATCGAGCTTCGAGCGTTTCACAGCCTGCAGTCTTGCAGAGGTAGGAGTCGTCGACCTCCACGAACATCAGTGATCCCGCCTCCGGGGCACCGCCCCAACCGTCCAGGCCACAGACGAGGTCGGCGGGATCCTCGGTCGCGTAGTGGTGGGAACGTGAGCTACCACGTGCAGCGGTCCGGCAAACCGACCCCTTCTCGGGTGGGGACCCTGTACGTCTGTACGTGCGACGCTGGTCGACACCCTGATGCCGCACGAGTGATTCGGTGCTGCCGGCCCGCCCTGTACTGCGGCGAACAGCCTCCACCTGAACCGATGGCCCTTTGAATTCAGGGTTCTTGCCGGCTCAGCCCAAGATGCTCTTCTGGGCGTCAAACCCCGGTCGCAAAGCTCGCCGGCCGTGCCGCCTCCTCCGCTGACCGGCGCCATGCGCCCGCTCCCCCGTCCTGGGGCATCGCTGTCCTTGCTCACGACTAAGGTCGTCTGTGACCATCGACCGCCTGCGTGTATTGCGAGGTTCCCATGCCTTCCCCCGCTCCGGAGAACCGGGACGAGCTGGTTCAGCACTTCGGTCGTCAGGGGCTGCGGCGATTCGGGCGGGCCAGTTTGTCGGGTGCCCGCTTGCCGGAGGCCACGACGGTGTTCCTGGAGGAGAGCGGCATACCGGTAGGCGTTGCTCCCTACTTCCGCGCTCCGCTTGTTGATGAGCCTGTAGCCCTGGGCGTTGTCGCGTCCCGTTCCGCCGGACCGCGGCCGCATGCCGTTATGGAGAGTTGGCCGCGCATCGGGTTCGACGGTCTGGCGCATCTGTGTGTGCGGCCCGACGGTGCCGTTCAGGCCGTCGTGCTGGAGGGGGTCGCGGATGACATGTTCGTGAACACGGCTGTTTCGACGCTGAGTGCGTCGTTGCTGGCGCTGGACCGTGCACAGCCGCTGATTGCGGGGGCCTCGGGGTTGAAGGAGGCTGCGGCTGTCTTCCGCGACCTGTCTGCGGAGCTGCGACGGATTGATGCAGCGGCCTTCGAGGAGAGGGAGTCCTGGTGGCCTCGTGTCCTCGACGACATCCGGCACACCTTGAACTTTCCTTTCTCTGCTGCGTTCGAGTATGTGGATGCTGCAGGTGCCAAGCAGGTTGTCACGGAGGCCACGGGTCCGGGGCGGCCGCATCCCGAGGAGCTGATCTGGCGCCGCCTTTCCGGGGAGGGTGTGCAGCCTGACCAGGTGCGTCGTGTCTACTGTGAGCTGGAGCCGTGTCTCATGCCCGGCCACTACTGTGCCGTGTGGATGCAGGAGACCTTTCCGCAGGCTCAGTTCACCCACAGCTTCGACTACGGTGCGAGCGCTGCATCGCGCGAAGAGGGACTCAAGGAGCTGATCACGCACGCTGCCGAGCAGGCGAGGCGTGGCTGATGCGGTGGGAACGTCCTGCCGCCGGTCGTGAACCGGCGGCAGCTGCTCTGCTGGGCTGGCTTGCCGACCCGCAGGCGCCTCGGCTGTGTCTCGTGTCAGGATCCGAGGGATGCGGGAAATCGGGGCTGCTCGCCTGGCTCGTGCGCCACGGCAGCCAGCGTGGGACTCCGGCCGAGCGCGCGGTCCATGCCGTGGTTCCCGCCGCGGGGCGGAGCCTGCGGGGCACGGTGTGGTCGCTGGCCGACCAGCTTGGCGTCGTGGCGCGTGATCGGGGTGAGCTCGTGGCCGTGCTGGGGCGTGACCCGCGGCGCACGGTGATCGTTCTGCCCGATCTTCACGAGGGGGACGGCATCGAGCTGGTGCGCAGCCTGGCCCGTCTGCCGCATGTCCGGCTGATCGTCGAGTCCCGTTCCGGTAGTCCTGCGCATCAGCGTCTGGCCGGCAGCGGTTGCGCGGAGCTGGACTTGGATCTGGAGCAGTGGCGGGACCATCGTCGCTTCGAGCAGTGGAAGGCGTCCCTGAGCGAAGGTGAAGGCAGCGCGGTGTCGGGGCTTGAGGACACGGTAGTGGACCTTTCTGATCCGGTGGCGGTCTGTGCCGCCGATCCGTGGCAGGTCACTGCCGGGTACGAGAGTGACGGCGACCGTGACCACGGAGGGCTTCGCGCCGCTTGGTTGAGAGCGGGGCAGTCCCTGTGCAGGGAACAGTCACCGGCGTCTCGCGCACTGAGTCTCCTCTGTGTGTTGGGTGACTCTGCTGATCCGAGGCTTGCGCCTGTGCTTGTCGAGCTCGCGGCGGGCTCGGACTGGAGTGTGGAGTGGAGTCGGGTTCGGGGGGACATGGCGCCGCCCTGGCCTGGTGCTGTGACCACGCTGGCTCTGGGCGAAGGGCCCCTCGCCGGCTGTCTGCTGGTGGTCGGTGCTGGCGGCGTCGTGAAGGCCGTGCACGTGGCGGACGCTTCCCCGCGCGGGCGCTTGCCTCAGGGACGCGGGGAACCGGCCGATGCGACGGTCACCGCGGACGGCACCGTGCTGGTGCTCGATCAGGCCGGTCACGTTCACGCCGACGCCAGCTGGGCCGCCCGGCCTGCGGGGTCAGGCCTTGCGGCACTGCTGGACGACACCCCCACCGGCGCCCAGCGCCTGGTCGCAGCCGTGCAGGAACACACGGGCACCGCGCTCGCCTACGCCGCGGGACTCGACCTCGGGATCGTGGCACTGGGCGGCGCCACCGGCACCGTGCGGGCCTTCGGAGACGTTGCAGACTCCGCTTCGCTGCACGACGGCCCGGTGAGGTCTCTGGCCGCACTCAGCGTCCCCATCGTCGGCGACACGGCAGTACCCCTCATCTACAGCGGCGGCGCGGACGGCACCGTGCGGGCCTGGTCACCAGGCCACTCCCCCATGACCGCGCCCCTGGTGCAACGGTCCTGCCCTGTGGTGTCTCTCGATGCCGCGATCACGGACAACGGGCCGTCCGTCGTGGTGGCCTGGGGCGACGGCGCAGTGCAGTGGATCGAGTGGGACACCGGTGCACAGCAAACGTTCCGGCCTGGCCCGCCTGTCCGTGCCGTGGCGCTTGATTCGGACAGCCGTGTCTACATCGGGATGGATGAGGCCCTGACCTGCCTCGTTCCACGACGATCACAGGGTGGCGGCAGCTCTCCAGAATCCGACTTGCGGACTGTCTGATTCAGAGCTCCCTCCCATGTGCAAAGTTGACGGCTGTTCAACTGGCATGAAGGGTGGGGAGATTGGCGCATGACGGGGGTAACACATGGGGATGACGCTGCCCGATGACCTGGTCGAGGCCCTGGACCTCATAGGCATCGACTGGCCACAGATCGACGAGGACGACGTCAAAGCCTCGGCCAAGGACTACCGGAAGCTGGCCGAAGGCATCCGCGACGCGGTCAAGGAAGGCAACGACGCCTGCTCTCACATCGTCGCCGGCAAGAGCAAGGGCGAGACGGTCAACGCCATCGACCGCCGCTGGGGCAAGCTCACCACGAGAGACCTGGCGACTTTCGCCAAGGGATGCGACGACCTGGCCGGCGCCCTCGACGAATGTGCCGGCCTCATCGTCACGTGCAAGGTCGCGATCATCGGCAAGCTGACCACAACGGCCGCCGCGGCAACGGCCGGTGTCGTCGGCATGTTCTTCACGGCCGGTCTCAGCGGTCTGCTGTCTGCGGCTGCTATCGGCGCCGCACGGCTCGTCATCCAGGAAGCCATCGACTACGCCGTCGATCAGATCACCGCGATCGTCACCGACAAGATTGAAGCAAAGGTCCTCGCGGAGATCGACAAGCTGTTCTCCGACAAGCTCGGCGGCGGCAGTACGCACGACGTCATGGCCATGGGCAGCAAGGACATGGCCCAAGACCTCGTCATCGAGTTCGACGAGTTCGACCGCGCGGCCGGTGACTACCAGAAGACCGCAACCAACTTCGACAAGAAGAAGGGCGAGTTCAAGGCCGGCGGAGCCGGGCGCAAGACGTCGGTGAAGAAGGACAGCAGGTTCCACAAGCTCTCCACCGTCATGGACAAAGCCGAGGACGCGGTCGACAAGAAGGCCGACGAGATGGTCAAAACCCTCGAAGACCACGGCGGCAAGATCGACAAGAGCAAGAAGGACCAGAAGGGCACCGACAAGAACACCAAGGACGATATCGACAAATGCAAGACGCCCGACGGCGGCGACACCCCGATGTACTTGCTCAATGCTGACGGGTCTGTGCAGGAACTTCACACCGACGGCAGCAGGTCAGCTGTTTCGAAGGATGACAAGTCCGGTATTTGGAATGTCCTGGAGAAGGATGGGACCGTCTGGCGTCCCCCCAAAGGCACCAACCCTTACCCCATCCCGAACACGCGCGGCGGCCCTAAGGTGGTCTCGCAGAAGATCACACCGGGATCCACCGACCTGTCGCGGGCCACGGAGATCGCCCGGTTCGCGAAGGACGACTACGGCGGCACCAACTTCGCCGCCGCAGAGTACGTGAACCCAAAGACCGGGAAGCCCATCATTCTCATCGGCGACAGCGAAGGTCCGCACTCGGAACGAACGATCGGTTACCCGGTGCTCCGACACAACGAAGAAGCGAACATCACCAAGGTCTACACCGAACGGGAGCCCTGCCAAAAATCCCCAAAGTGCGACCAGTGGCTGGACGAGTACTTCAAGACCAAGAATCCGAACCTGCAAGTGGAGCACGCCAATTCGTACGACCAGACGCTTCCTTCCAGAGATCCCGAGCGAGACCGAGAGCACCGCGAATACATGAAAGAATTGAAGAAGCGTCACCAAAGCCAGGGACACCCATGACAGACAGGTCCAGCATGCTTACCCATGTCAGTCCAGAAGCCGCGATCGAGGCGTTCGGTCTCACCTCCATGACCTACTTTCCCCACGCAGCACCCAGGCACCTCCATGCGCCGACAGCCGACTTCCTGGCAACTGTCGGGCTTCCGGAGAGCAAGTTCTTTGGCACGCGGATGGACCTGGAGGACAACCATGCGCCGCGCCTGGGATTCGGCCCGAGCCTGAAGGCGTCCTTTGAACGCGTCGGATCCGAACTGCCACCGGAAGCAGAGACCTGGGAGCTGCTCGGGCACTTCATCTACGCCACAGTCGCCCTCGACCCGCGGGACGGACGGATCTACGCCTTCCCGGAGGGAGAGATCAACTACCAGCCGATGCACGCGGATGTATCGAGCCTTGTGCACGCACTCATCGTCCTGAACAGGGGCCGGTTGGACTACCTGCAGCTGGAGACGGACGACGACGAGCAGCGTCTGCGCATCGTGGACCGCATGACTCAGGAGATCACCGCTGTCGACCCCACACCCTTCGCAGACGAAGAAGGTGAGTGGGAAACCTTGTTCGACCAAATCAGCTCCAACATGTGGCGATGACGCGCGGTCGGCCGGAACGGCCAGGGGGCCGGGTGCCTGGCCTGCCCGGACCGCGGCGGGGCACGCGGATGCGGGACATCACCGTCTCGAAGGCGCGTGCGTCACCTGCCTGGCCTGCGGTGACGGTGAAAGCGAGGGGCCGTGCGCGGCCGTCTGCGGCCAGGTGGACCTTGGTGCTCAACCCGCCGCGGGAGCGTCCGAGACATGATCGGCGGGCTCGCCGGAGCGGGCCGCCCCCTTTTGGGTGCTCTGGCGGCGTGCTGGTGGGCCCGGACGACCGTGGCGTCCACCGACACCGTCCAGTCGATGTCGTCGTCGGCGTCCGCCGCTGCCAGGACGGCGGCGAGAATCGTCTCCCAGGTGCCGTCGACGGCCCATCTGATCAGCCGCCTGTGCGCAGTCTGGAACGAGCCGAGTTCCTAGGGCAGGTCCCACCAGAGCGAGTTGGTGCGGTACTTCCACGCGAAGGCCTCAAGAGTGCGGCGGCCCATCGCCCCCCGCGGACCGGATCGGCCGGCATCAGCGGCTCGATAATGTCCGACCGCACCGGGCGCGCAATGTCATCACCGGCCGCCGCCCCGCCGGGCGGATAAGGACCACCTGGACGACCTGGTCCGGCTGCTCGAGGAGATCCTGGCGGACTGGTCACAGGAGGCCGCCGGGGCCGTCGTGGCGGACCGGGCGGACGGCCACCGTGAGCTCACCCGGAGACTGACCCGGGCCGCGGCCACCCTGAAGGACGAGTTCGTGCAGGGCAGCCCGCTGGAGCAAGAGCTGCGGCTTCCTGGCTTCGATCACTTCTTGCGACAGCGTTTGTTAACGAGTTCTGACGGCATTGTCCGGTCCAGGGCTTCGCAGATCGTCACGAGTCTTGAAGGCACCTGCTGACTGAGGTCGGTCGGGTCGGCGGGTTGCGACAGGGCCCAGCATCGCGCAATTTCTCGATAGGGCAGGCGACAGCAAACAATGTTCGAGCGAATCAAGAACGAATGGAGTTACCAAACACGGGGTCACGCTTTCCCAGCGGGAATCGAGTTAGCCTTCGTTACCCCATGACTGTTTGCGCACGAATGGCCGGATAAATGCGCATCCTGATATGATTTCGCCCTGGAGGCGCACCCGCCCGGAGGATCAATCCGGACTCTTGATTTTCGCAATAGATGGCGACCTCGTTCAATTCAACAAGCGCTTCCTCCGCAACTACCTCCCGTCCCGTCAAAAGACTCCACTGGGCGGTACGCGCCATCGAATCCCACTGCAAGAGAATGGCGCGACCAGTCGGATCTTCCAGCTCAATCGAGAAGCGACTACTACTTCCTACCTGACTCGGGACTACGCCAAAGTTAGACAAGAATTCTTCATCCGATGGAGCTGAAAATTCAGACGGGGTCACTGCGATTTCCCTGAAAACAGAGATGGCCCGCGGATCACGCTCTAGGAGCCCGTCATAGTGATCCGGATCGTTTACCAGTTCCGGGTATCCAAATAGGAGCTGCAGAGCCGACCCAGTCGGGTCGACGACGGAAAATTCCCAATCTCCGGGAATATGGCCATCTACTACCCGAAACCACTCAAGCGGGCACCAGTTGGGGCGGTCATCATCCGATCGCACCAAGACGATGGCGCGTGAGGCATATTGAGCAAGACCGTAGACGCCATAATTGCGACCTGCCGTAATCGGCATCGCTTCTTGTGTGACGAGACTCTCAACGATCATTCTCTACCTCCACTACCGCTTGAACTTATAGTCGTCGACTTGCCCAGTCATGGGATTGTACACGTAGTGGATCTCAATTCCGTCGACGTTCTGAGTCATCTTCTGCCAGCCGTCCTTTCCTTCCCACCTCGGGTCGGTCATGCCCTTCTTCAGGGGGACGACGTAACCGCCAGCTGGGTTTGACGTGACCTGCGCCATTGCCATCTGTTCCTTGAGGGATCTTGGAGTGGAGTCACCCGTTGAACCTCGCCCGAGTGGCTTAGGAGCGTCTGGATTTCCGACGCCTGTAGGGCGGCAGTTGCTGTTGTTCTTGCAACCGAGTGAGCCGTACAGGCCTTTCAGTTTGCTGCCGAATCTACTTAGGGCAGCGCCTGCACTGAGCGACCCTCCTGCGGCGAACTCAATTTCGCTGGCTACGAATCTCAGCGCGGCAGCGGCACATGCTTCGGCTGCCATTGTGCAACCGGCGATCACAGCGATGGCAACTCCTACCCACGGCTGCTCGAGATCGAGTAGGCCGATATCGGCGGCTGCAGAGCAGAACGAGGTGTTTTCACTGGCCGAACTGCCTTGACAGCTGTTTTTTGCCCACAGCTGGATGGCCTCTTCATAGGTGTTCCAGGGGGTCATGATCCCGCGAGCCGCCAGCTCCTGTGGCGTGGGAATCGGTGTACCTCCGATTGCGGGCTCCTCCGGCTGGGGGTCGCTGCTGCCCCCCGGCGTGGTGCCACTGTCCCCCGACGTAGTGCCGCTGTTGTCCCTCGCCCCGTTGTTCTTGTCTTTGCCCGAGAACTGGTCCGGAGTGCAGTGCTTGACGTCGTAGGAGCAGGTGCCCGGCGTGGAGCCGATCTCTAGTCCCGTGGGATCGGAGAAGGTCACGGGACTGTTGTTGGCGTAGGCGTACCCCTGCATCTGCTGGGGGTCATCGGCGTGCATGATGGGGTCGACGCTGATGAAGCGGCCTGTGGCCGTGTCGTATTCGCGGGCGCCGATGTGGGTGAAGCCGGTGACGGTGTCGATGTCTCCGCCGACGAAGCCCTTCTGGCCGGGCCAGAAGGCGGGGGCGGTGCCGCGAGGGCCGCCGTAGGGCAGGGTCTTGCGGCGGTTGAAGGCGAGGGTGGTGGCGCTGACGGAGAGTTGGTTGGTGCCGTGGTGGTCGGCGACCAGGAGGCGGACTCTGCCGTCGCTGCTTGTCCGGATGGCTGAGCCGCCGGGTACGGCGTAGTAGCGGGTGCCGGCCAGGGTGTTGGTGGATTTGGTGAGGACGAGTTCCTGGCCGCCGGGCAGGTACAGGGTGGTGGCGGTCGGTTCCCGCTTGAGGATGCGCGTGCCCTCGGTGTCGTACAGGAACTTGGTGGTGGCGCCGGAGACTGTGGAGGTGGCGAGTTTGCCTTCTGCGTTCCAGGTGAGGTCCTGGACGGCGCCGGTGGCGGGGGTCTTCTTGGTGAGGTTGCCGGTGGCGTCGTACTGGTAGGTGTCTGACCCGGTGGCGCCGCCGGTTGCGGTGACGGTGCGTACGGCGTGCGGCTGGGCGGCGCCGGTGGTGGTGGGATAGGTGTAGGTGCGGGTCGTGTCGGCGGTGATGGGGCCGGCCTTGTGCTGGGTCTCGGTGGCACGGTCGCCCGTGTTGGTGAAGGTCCAGCTGGTCCAGTACGGGTCGACGGTCCCGAGGGCCGGGGTGCCAGTGCCGTTGACCGGCTTGGTGGTGCAGGCGTCTGCGGTGGTCCAAGCCTCGGCCAGGCGGCGGGCCCAGTCGTAGGTGAAGCACTGGTCGTCGGCGATGGTGCCGTCGTTCTGATCGTCGCGGATTCGGGTGATGTTGCCGGCCGTGTCGTAGGTGTACTTGATGTTCGACAGGGTCTGGGGGCCGGAGGTCTCGCGGTCGGCGATGGACGTGGCAAGTCGGCGGGTGACGGTGTCGTAGCTGAGGGTCTGGATGACACGGGCGCCAAGGTTTCCGAGGGATGCCTGGGCGAGTTCCCCGAAGGGGGTGTACTTGGCGCCGGTCAGATACACCTGCGACAGAGTGCCGTCGACGATGCTGAGCTGATCTTGGGCGCCGTAGCGGTTCCTGACCGTCTCGGCGGGCAGGGCGGTGGTGGCGTTGGTGTTGCCGGTGCTGTAGGCGGCACTGGCAGGCAGTCCGCTGACCGGGGTGGCCGTGGTCGCGATGGAGTAGGTGCCGGCGAGTTTCTCTTCACCGGTCACCGACGGCACTGTCACCGTTATGCCGGTCGAGTGGCCTGTGGAGTCGTAGCCCGTCACCGCGGTCTTGTAGGCGGCGGCTGGGGTGATGGATGTGTCGTAGCGGGTGGAGGAGGCAGGCAGGCCCTTGCCGCCGGTCGCGGTGTCATATGCCCACTCCGCCAGCTTGGCGCCGGTGACCGAGCCGGTGCGCAGGGTGCTCTTGCGGCCGAGTTCGTCGTAGGTGGTGGCCAAGGTGGTGCCGCGGGCATCCGTGGTCGTGGCGAGGCGACCGTCGGCGCCGTAGACCATGGTGCTGGCACCCTTGTCGGGATCCGTGGCGGCGATCTGCCGGCCCCGCAGGTCGTAGGTGTAGGTCCAGGAGTTACGGCCGGACGTGTCGGTGATCTTCTCGAGGTTGCCGGCGCGGTCGTAGGCGTAGGTGGTCTTCTCGTACTGGCTGGCGGCTGCGCCGATGAGGGGGTTGCGGTCCTTGTAGTGGCGCAGTTCAGTGGTGCGGCCGCGGATGTCGTTGATCGCGAGAGTTGCGGTGCCGCCGGTGGGCGGGAGGACGGAGGTCCAGGTGTCGCCGTGCGCGAAGGTGGTGCGCCACTTCTCCACGTTCAGCGACAGGGTGATCGCGGCGGTGGGCCGGCCACGGCCGTCGTACTCGTTGACGAGGGAGGTGGGGACCTGATTAGGCGTGACCACGAGCATCGTGGTGGAGACTGCCTGGTCGTTGAAGAAGGGTGCGTCGGTCTGGAAGGCGCGGCCGTGGGTGTCGTAGAAAGTGTTGCTGACGGTCCGGCCGGTGACACCGATTGCGTCCGCTTGGGTCTGGCGTTCACGCAGCAGCGAGTCGTAGATCGTGATGCTGGTGCCCCAGGCGCCGTCCTCGTACAGCTTCTTCGTCGTCACCGTGGACGGTGTGGTGGCGGACATGCTGTAGGTGAAGATGGCGTTGGGGTTGCTGGTGACGGCGCGGCCTGCGCTCCACACCTTGATGAGGCGACCCAGCGCGTCGTACTCGCCGGTGGCGGTGCGGTCGTTGGCCTCTGTGACCTTCAAGGTGAGCCCGCGAAGCCCGTCCAGCGTGGTCGTGCTGGCGTGCCCCTTGGGGTTGGTGGTCGTGAATGTAGTGGGCTGCGCGCCGGTAGCAGGCGTGTAGGCAGTGGTGGTGGGCTGACCATCTTGGCCTGCGGCAGAAACCACGCGCCCGTACTGGTCGTAGCCGGTTTGGGTGGTGGTCTCCCAGATCAGCTGGTCGTTGATGTCGAGCTTGGATGCCTGCTCGGTCTTCGTCGTGTTCGCCTGCCCGGACTTGGGGGCGACGCCGGGTGCCTGGCCGTCGTAGGAGACGCGGGTTGCTCCGGTGATGGCGGTGTTGAGGTAGCCCAGGCCGCAGGGTGCTTGGGCGATGGTGGTGACCTGGGAGGGGTAGGCGATCAGCCAGTTGGTGGTGTCGGGGGTGACGTAGGAGGTGCGGGTGCACTTCGGCTTCACGCCGCGGGTGGGGTCGCCGTCGTCGCCCTCGGCGGTCACCAGACCGTAGACCGGTTCGTAGGCACGGGTGGTGGTGAGGGTGCGCCACGTCGTGCCGTCGTCCAGCAGGGTGCTGGCGGTCTCGGTGACCGTGCCTGAATGCCGTGCTACGGCGTCGGGCAGCGTGGGGCCAGGGGTGCCTGGTTTGTCGGGGTCGGTGATGCCGGTGATGTTCTGGGTGGCGGTCGGCTCGGATTCCCAGGGAATGTAGGTGGTCTTGGCGATCACCTTGCCGCCGGTGCCGTCCTGGTCGTAGGTGCGGGTCTGGGCGGGTCGGCCGGCGAAGTCGTCGCGGTCGGTGATGCCGTTGATTTTGGCGGCGGGCCTGGGTTGGCCGTCGGCGAGGGTGTCGCCGGCCATGCCGAGGAAGTAGCTGGTCTCGGTCTTGGTGCGGTTGGTGGCGCCGGTCAGGGTGCGGACCGTGCCGTAGCCGCGGAAGACGCTCCAGCTGCGGTGCTTGTCGAGGCTGAACTCGGATATGTCGCGGCGCCAGTTGGGGCCGTTGTCGTATTCGTAGGTGGTGGTCTTCGAGGGCGAGCCGGTGCCGGCGGTGGTGTCGTCCTCGACGACCTCAGTGACCAGGTACTTGTGGAACCAGTCCTTGACCGGCTCGACGGCGCCGTCCGGGGTCCACCAGGACGGGTAGCAGCGTTTGGTGTTCTGGTCCGGGGAGGACGGCAGGGTGCTGGGGGTGCACTCGGTGGGACTGTAGGTGACGAGGGTTTGGCCGCCGGTCTCGTTGGTGATCCGGGTGATGCGGTACTTGTTCAGCGGTGGCCGGCCCTCGGCCGAGTTGACCCGGTTCGGCATCGGTGTCCCGCCGAAGGTGGTCTTCGTCGGCAGTGTCAGGTCCGCCAGCGCACCTGCCTTGCCGGTGCGCTGGATGGACGCCAGCCACAGTGCGGGCTTGGAGACGTCGCCGGTGGCCGGGAAGGACTGTTCGAGGGCCCAGGTGTCGACCGGCTGCATCGTGCTGCCCTGCAGGGCAAAGGTGTTGATGTCGGTCAGCCGCTTGCGGGACCAGAACGACGGCGACGGGTTCAGGCACTGCTTGTCCGCAGTGCAGTTCAGGTCGACGGGGACGTCCGGCCAGTTGGCGGCATGGGCCTCATCGAAGGTGCCGCAGTTGGCGAGGCACCGCTCCGCCACACCGAACGTCACCCGGCCCGCCGGGTTGTCCGTCGTGTGCACGGCGCCGGCGCGCAGGCCGTAGTCGATCCGGTTCAGGTGGCCGCCACGGATGTAGGGAACCGGGGCATCGACCTCGAGGTTCTGTGCGTAGTGGCCGATCTCCTTGGAGTAGTACAGGGCCATGGCGTTGTGGTGCGGGTCGACGACGTAGTCGAGGTTCCAGCGCCAGCCCTGCGTCTCGACGGAGGACGCGAAGTCCGTTCCGTGGCCTGGTTCGCCGGTGTGGTTGCCGTAGACCGGGACGGTGAAGACCGAGTTCGTCTCCTCCTTGCCGCTCGACCAGCCCGGGAGGCGGTTCTTTCCGAACCAGTACTGGGTGCCGTCCACCGTGGTCAGCTTCCAGTACTCGTAGTTCTCGTCACCGTTGACATCGTCCGGGAAGCTGCCGGTTACGCGCTCCACCCGCGAACCGTCATCGTCGGCAGGCTTCCACACACTCTTTCCGGCATCCCACACCAGAGGGGTGGACCTGCCGTTCAGCGAGAGTGTCGCGTTGTGTGACTTCCAGCACAGGTCCCCGACCTTGGCGGTGTTGTTGCCGCCCTGCTTGTCGTTCTCGCAGCCGGCGTAGGTGCGCTCGATGAAGCCTGGCGAGTAGTCCCAGCCCTCACCGATCCACGATGTCTGGTTGTTCGTCGAGGAGGTCCGGCCGTCCACTGCGGAGGAGTTGTAGGACAGCGCCACGCTCGGCTGCAGCCCGCCCGGGACAGGCGGAACGCCAAGCGGCGCACTCCATCCGAAACCGCCGGAGTTCCCTCCGGCCGACCACGACCCGGACGGGGACAGCGAGGTCGCGGTGAACGACCCCTCTCCGCCGTCTGCGGCCGCTGTCGCGGCCAGCACCACCATGCTGTCGCTCGAGGCTGCCGCCGTGCGTGACTGCTGACGCGTGCTCTTGGTGCCAGGGAACGCCACAGTTGCGGTCAGCGTGCGGGCTTTGGCGTCGTTGTCTGTCGCGAGCGGCACGCCCTTGAGGCATGCGGCCTTGTCAGGGGTGGTAAGGGCGCAGGCAGGAAGCTGGACCAGGCGCAGGCGGGACGACCAGCCGGCGCCGAACGCTGACTCGATGCTTGCGTAGTCGACCTGGACCTCGGCCGCGCTGGGAGCGGTGGGGCCGGTCCGTTGAAGCGACAGCATCAGCCCCCGGACCCCGGCCCGTTGCGCGGTCTTGCGATCGGTGAGAGTCACACGCAGCCGCTCGGGGCTCGATGCGCCGGCAGTGCGGTGACCGGTCTTGGTCCCGGCGGAGGGAGTGGTCGGCCGGCTGATGCGGATCGGGAGGGACCCCGCTTGCACCCGCCGGTGGCCTGCGGCGGCCTTCTTCGCCGTGCTGTTGGCGGCGTCAGGCAGCGTCACGTCCGCCTGACCGGCGGTCGGCCAGGCGATCTTCCCCGGCGGATGCCAGCGATTGCGCTGCGAGGGAGGGATCGTCACGAAGCGATTGACGGTCAGGTCCTTGCCCGGCACCGATGCCGTCTTCTGCACCGACCGCACCGAGAACCCCTCGCCGGGCTTGGCCAGCGCGGGCGCGGACAGCAGCGACAGGCTCAGAGCTGTGCAGAGCAGGCCGACCAAAGGGGCCTGTCCGCGGCGCAACCGCAACAGCGGGTGGGCAGAAAAAGGCATGCCAAAGCCACGACGGTACGACATGAAAACCCCACCCCTAGAACCGCGTCACGTGCCAAACGAGCGAATCAAACCCGACTAGATGGCACGCACACAAGACCTCCATCCAAACAACCCGATTTGGGCGGTTCTCTCGATGTACCGATGTCCACCTGTCGAGATCACAAGCCTGACCAGCCCTCATGTGACATGACGTCAAAATCCAATGAAGCAACTTGATTCGGAATAACAGGATGGAACCAATTGGTCCGCTTGTGCAGGCGCCGGGATGGTCGACGTCACTGCGAAATACGGCATGAGTGTGAGTAATCTGCGGGTCCCAGCATCCTGCGCGTGCGCCTCAGAAAGGGCCTCATGACAGACCCGGACAAGACTGGCCGCAGAAGAAGACGCTCCATAGCGGTCCTTCTCGCCCTCGGACTCCCGTTGACGGCCGTCACCACTTTGGCTCTGCCCACCGCGGCCGCGGCCGACGACAGCGCCCCTCCCAATCCGCCCGCTTCTGAGGCCAAGGCCTACGACGTCGCCGCCAAGACCGGCCGACGCGTGGAGATCCTCGACCGGCGCGAGGAGAACGCGGAGATCTTCGCCAACCCTGACGGAACCACCACCCGCCGCCAGCACTCCACGCCCGTGTGGTCCCGCAAGGACGGCGTGTGGAAGAAGGCCGACGCTACGATGGTCCGGCACGGCGATGGCTCGATCGGTCCCGCGTCACCGACGTTCGGCGTCACCTTCTCCGGCGGGGGCAGCGGCCCGCTGGCAACCATGGTCAAGGACAACAAGAAGTTGGCGCTCACCTGGCCCGGAGTGCTTCCGCAGCCAGTCCTCGACGGCAACACCGCTGTGTACAAGTCGGTCCTGCCGGACGTCGATCTGAAGATCATTGCTGAAGTCGACGGCTTCGCCGAGCACTTGGTCATCCACACGCCGCAGGCCGCCGCCAACCCCGAGCTCAGGAGCATCGAGCTCGGAATCTCCACCGTCGGCGTCACCCTCGAGGATGACGCGAGTGACAACCTGACAGCCAAGGACGCGAGCGGCAACGTCGTCTTCAGCGCCCCCCGGCCGAAGATGTGGGAAGAGCCGACCGCCACCGACGAGCAGCCGGCATCCGGTCTCGCGGCCATGACCGCGACCAGTGCCGACGACCAGCCGCAGACCGCGCCAGTGGCCGCCGATGTGTCCGGCAACACCTTGACGCTGACCCCGGACCCCACGCTCCTGGCCACGGCAGATCAGTTCCCGCTGGTCGTCGACCCGGTGTTCACCGGGGGCTACCGGGAGAAGTGGGCCGTCGTGTACTCAGCGACACCCAGTGAGGCCTACCCGAACGGGTCTGGCTGGCACTCCGGAACGCCGAGCGACGAGCCGCGAGTCGGCTTCAACGGGACCGGTGCGACACGGTCGTTCTTCGCGATGAACACCAACGGCCTGGCCGGAGCGGACATCCAGTCCGCGACCTTCACCGTGGTCGAGACACACTCCTGGGGCTGTGATGCCTCTGCAGCCGGGCCGACCGAACTGTGGTCCACCGGCACCATCACGGACAACGTCACCTGGAACAACAACGGCTCTCTGTGGGCCGCGAAGCTCGATTCCGACTCGTACGCCCACGGCAACCCCACCTATTGTCCGGGCACCCTGGGGCACGACTACACCTCCGCCGCGCTGACGAACTACGTCCAGCAGGCCGCCGACAGCGGCTGGGGAACGCTGGCCTTCGGCCTGCGCGCCGGCAGCGGCTACGAGTACGACCACGACAGCTTCAAGCGGTTTACCAACAACCCTGCTCTGGAAGTCACCTACAACTTCAAACCCGAGGTCACCAGCGCCAAAGCCTACGAGGGATCGTGGAGCCCCGGCGGAGACGGCAACAAGCAGGTCCCCTGCGCAGGCGTCATCGGCAACAGCGGAATCGCCCTCACAGCAACGCTCAAGGACCAAGACGGCGGAGCGGTCACCGGTGAGTTCTCCGTGACCAACTCAGCTGGCAGTACGGTGTCCTTCTACCCCAGCCCGTCCTACGACAAGGTCTCCAACGGCCAGACGGCGTCGGTCACCATGCCCTACGCCAATCTCACCAACGGCACCTACACCTGGAAGGTCCGTGCCAAGGACGGAGAGAGCACCTACAGCAGTTACACGTCCTCCTGCGCCTTCACCGTCGACCGAATCGGTCCCAAAGACTCCGTTACGGTGACCAACGCCGACGGCACTGCTCTGAACGACAAGTACCCGGCACGCAAGACCGCCCGGCTGAAGCTCAAGAACACCGCCACCGACATTGCAGGATTCTGCTGGACCCTGGACCTGTACCTGTCTGCCTCCAGCACCCGCTGCGCCAACGGCAACTGGGTGAACGTCGGAGCCGACGGGCTGAGCGCCACCGTCGACGTGACCCCCAGCGGCTGGCCCTCCAGCACCCTGCACGTCGTCGCCTACGACAAGGCCGGCAACCACTCGCCGCTCGGCAAGGGCGCCGATGAAGTCATCCTCAGCACCAACAAGTCCGAGTTCGTCTACGGGCCGGGCAAAGATCCCGGCACCGGCATCGCCCTCAGAGACCTTCCGGGTGACCTCAACGGTGACGGCTATGGCGACATGGTCGCCACCGACGACGCCGGCAAGCTGCGCCTGTACGCCGGCGACGGCACCGGCAAGGTCGCAGCCGCGCAAACCGTGGGCCTCTCGGGCTGGACGGGCGCTCTGATAGCGCACCGCGGCGACCTGGGCGACTTCACCAGTCCAACCGCACCGCCAGACGGCTACGAAGACTTCGTGGTGCGTCTGAGCAACAACAAGCTCTACGTCTACGGTGGCACCGGGCTGGGCACCCCAGCCCCCGACACCCGTCGCGAACTGATCCACCCCAGTGTGGACAGCGCCCCGGACTGGCGGCGCATCCGCCAGATCATCATGCCCGGGGACATCGACCAGAACAGCACGGAAGGCCACGTCGGCGGCAACGACCTCATCACCATCGAATGTGTCGACGATACCTGCACCAATGCCGCCCTGTGGCTCTACACCGGCAACACCCTCGGCACCCCGCCGAACAACTGGCAGGACCAGACCGCACCGTTCGACCTGGGCAGCCGCGTCAACATCGGCCTGCATGGCTGGAAGGACTACACCAACCTCGCGGTCGGCGATCAGAACGGCGACGGCGTCCAGGACCTCGTCGCACGCGATCCGAGCACCGGCCAGCTCTACCTCTACCCCGGTCAGATCAACAATGGGGTGTTCTCGCTGGGCACCCGCTCGGTCTACGGGACCGCATCATGGCAGCTCCGCCCCCACCTGGCCTCCCCCGGCAACGTCCAAGGCACGGTCAGCACAGCCAGCTACAGCGACCCCGACGCCGGCACCAGCATCACCTACCGCCAGTTCCAGCCCACGGCCAACGAAACCCACGGCGACCTGTGGGCCACCACACCCGCCGACCCTGACCTGACCGTCAGCTACGTCGACGACAACGGCACCGCCAAGACCACCACCTGCCCCACCGGATGCCTGCTCTTCTACCCCGGAGGACCCACCACGCACAGGCCACCCCGCCTCGTGGGCCTATCCGGCTGGAACACCAGCATCACCGGCATCTTCTAGGCAGGCACCAACCGCTGTTCGCCGGGCGCGCATGCCCGCCCGGCGCACTGCAGCGCAACTGAACACCGCAGGCGGTGAAATGCGAGGGGGTGGCTCTTGGCCCAGCCAGAGCCACCCCCAAAGCCCTAAAGTCCGACAGCGCGTGGCGGGTTGCTTGAGCACGTGGCACGGCACCTGACAGTGTGCTGACTCCCGGCACCACCGTCCCGTAGCCGCTGTCTCGTGCCTTCCGGCCCAGGCGGCAGCATCCAAGACAGGCCGTCACCGGTGTCTTTCGGCGGTCCCAGATCGACGCCGATGGTGCGGGGGCGAGCCGCGCCTTTCCGGAGGGGCTTGTTGTCCGCCCACCACGCGGCAGACACCGACTCGTCTCTTCGCCAGCTCTCCGGCTCAGAGGCAGGCCCGGCCGTCGAGACCGCTTCTGGCGAGCAGCGTCATAAGTTCCAGCACGATCCCGTACACAGAGCCTCAAGACCACGACGACCCGACAACACAATGAAGGATCTCCATGCACCGCAAAATGTGTCGTATAGCCGTCATGGGCGCAGCCACCGGTCTGCTCACCGCCGCAGCCCTCGTCAGCCCCGGCCCGGCGATGGCCGAGGACGGTCCGCTGGTCACAGCAAAGGACGAGGTCCTGCCGACCAACTCCCTGTGGTTCACCGGGGTGGACATCACCGGTGAGACGACGGCCGGAGGCCAACTGGTGCTGGCCTACGCGACCAGGCCCCTCGACGGCACGGAAGAGGGCGCCGGATGGCCCTCCTCGTTCACCATGAACCACCACGAATGCCAGGAGATCCCCGGCTACAAGGCAGTGTTCACATGCAAGACGGGCATCGAGTATCAGCGCGCCCCGGAATTCGTCGTGTCGAGGGATACGGCCGACATGACCACCGCGTACCGCGGATACGCGTATGTTCCCCCGGACGGTGACCTGGCTGAGGGCATCGACGCCGCGCGCAACGCCGGCGTCAGGCCGGCCACGGCGACCTCGGGAATGTCGCAGGCCGTGATCAAGACACGCGAGCACGCCGAGCGCAACACGGTCGCCTTCGACCTGCCGAACACCCCCGCGGGCGAGACGGTGCAGCAGCGGCTGCGAGTCCACGCGAACGACGCCGGAGAGCTGAACCTCTACTTCCGCCCCGCCGAGGGACAGGTCGCATGGCGCCGCGAGGACATCCGGATCGGAAACATCACCACCGGCCCCGGAGCCTCGTGCACCGTCAACTGGCCCACGCTCGTCGACGGGGCCCTCAACCTCATGTGCCGCCTGGAACCCGGCGACCACACCATCGGCTACGAACTCACCCCCGCCTCCGGCATCCACGCCTGGCGCATGCAGGCCGCGACGATGTACGACATCTACACCCGCTCCGGCTTCGACGATCCCCTCGTGCGCCAGGCCGGGAATTTCTCCACCGAAGGCGCACCTCTGTTCCCGCGGCATCACCTTCTCGCCCGTGACACCACCGGACAACTGTTCCTCTACCACGGCAAGGGCACAGCCGGCACGACCTTCTTCTCCCGCACGCCGGTCGGGAGCGGATGGCAGACATACAACCAGCTCACCCGGCTCTCCCCGCTGGCCGAGGACCTGACGTACTGGTCCGCCCCCGCTCCGGCCGGGAGCACACGCGGCCGCGGTGACCTCGTCGCCCGGGACAGCACCGGCAACCTCTGGTACTACGACCGGCAGTTCGCATACGGCAAGCCGTACGCGACGCGCGTGAAGGTCGGCAGCGGCTGGAACATCTACAACCAGCTCACCGGCGCAGGCGATGCGAACCGCGACGGCCGGATGGACCTCGTCGCCCGCGACGCCTCCGGCATCCTGTGGCTGTACAAGGGCACCGGCAGCACCGGCAGCGCCCGGTTCGCCACCCGGACCAAGATCGGAGGCGGCTGGCACATCTACAACCAGCTCACCGCAGGCGCCGACCTCAACAGCGACGCCAAGCCCGACCTCCTCGCCCGCGACACCTCCGGCGTGCTCTGGCTGTACAAAGGCACAGGCAGCACCACCGCCCCGTACGCGACCCGCGTGAAGGTCGGCAGCGGCTGGCAGATCTACAACCAGCTGTCCCTCACTGGTGACCTGACCGACGACGGCAAGGCCGACGCCGTTGCCCGTGATGCCTCCGGCGTGCTCTGGCTGTACAAAGGCACCGGCAGCACCACCGCCCCCTTCGCAACCCGCACCAAAATCGGCAGCGGCTGGAACATCTACAACTCCATCCTCTGACCAAGCCATCCCTGCCCTGCTAACGACCTCGCAGTCCTCCAAGGGCAGCGTCTCGTTGATCGCTCGCTGTCCTTGTCGCGGCAGAGGGGCAGGCAGGCGGCGTGCCGGGTGACAGCGCCGGTTCGCCGGTGTGGGTCATGACTCTGGTTCCTGCTTGGGGCGGCCTCGGCACAGGGGCCAGGGCCGCGCTGGTGGTCACCGGTCGCGGAGGGCCGCTTCGTCGTGGGCACCACCATGGGACTCACTGACTTGGGTCACCCGCTTGAGTGGCGGGTCCGGGCCGTTTGCTCCCTCGATGTCTTGACGGCGATCAGCGTGACGAACACATAGGGCCGGTTGATTGTCCAGAAAGAAAGGCCGCCCTTTCGTCCGCAGTCAGCTCGCGGTTGACACGCCGACAAATTTGCTGGATCGCTGCGGTGGGGTTGGGGAGGACCGAATCCCACAGCCGTACGGTTTGGTCGTCGCTGCCGGTGGCGAGAGTGCGTCCATCGGGGCTGAACGCCACCGCCCACACCTCACCCGTGTGGCCGGTGAGGGCGACGCGGGTCTTGCCGGTGGCCACGTCCCACAGCCGTACGGCCTGGTCGGCGCTGCCGGTGGCGAGCGTGCGTCCGTCGGGGCTGAACGCCACTGCCCACACCTCACCCGTGTGGCCCGTGAAGGAGGCGCGGGGCTTGCCGGTCGCCACGTCCCACAGCCTCGCGGTCTTGTCGTCGCTGCCGCTGGCGAGCGTGCGCCCATCGGGGCTGAACGCCACCGACCCCACCACATTCGTGTGGCCGGCGAAGGTGGCGCGGGGCTTGCCGGTCGCCACGTCCCACAGCCGTACGGTGGTGTCACCGATCCCAGTGGCGAGGGTGCGTCCATCCGGGCTGAACGCCACGGAGATTGCACCGAACCCCTCGCCTTGGGTGACGGTGAGGGTGGTGCGGGTCTTGCCGGTGGCCACGTCCGACAGCCGTACGGTGTTGAAGCTGCCGGTGGCGAGGGTGCGTCTGTCGGGGCTGAACGCCACCGAACTCACCCCGCTCGTGTGGCCGGTGAGGGTGGTGCGGGTGTTCCCGGTAGCGATGTCCCGCAGTTGTACGGTTTTGTCGGCGCTGCCGGTGGCGAGGGTGCGTCCGTCCGGGCTGAACGCCACCGCCCCCACGTCACCGGTGTGGCCGGTGAGGGTCACGCGGTGCTTGCTGGTGGCCACGTCCCAAAGCCGTGCGGTTTTGTCGGCGCTGCCGGTGGCGAGGGTGCGTCCATCCGGGCTGAACGCCACCGCCCACACCTCACCGGTGTGGCCGGTGAGGGTGGCACGGGTGGTGCCGGTTGCCATTTCCCACAGTCGTACGGTCTTGTCGTCGCTGCCGGTGGCGAGGGTGCGTCCGTCGGGGCTGAACGCCACCGCCTCCACCGCCCCGATGTGGCCCACGAAGGTCGCGCGGGTGTTCCCGGTGGCCACGTCCCAAAGCCGCGCGGTTTGGTCGGCGCTTGCAGTGGCGAGGGTGCGTCCGTCGGGGCTGAACGCCACTGCCCATGCCGAGTCGGTGTGGCCGGTGAGGGTGGTGCGGGTCTTGCCGGTTGCCACGTCCCACAGCCGTACGGTCGTGTCGGCGCTGCCGGTGGCGAGGGTGCGTCCGTCCGGACTGAACCTCGCGACCCAGACCTTATCCTCGTGGCCCACGAAGGTCGCGCGGGTGTTCCCGGTGGCCACGTCCCAAAGCCGTGCGGTTTGGTCGACGCTGCCGGTGGCAAGGGTGCGTCCGTCCGGACTGAACGCGACCGAGTACACCCAGTCGGTGTGGCCGGTGAGGATGGTGCGGGTCTTGCCGGTCGTCACGTCCCACAACCGGGCCGTGTGGTCCTTGCTGGCGGTAGCGAGGCTACGTCCGTCCGGACTGAACGCCACAAAGTTCAAGGGACCGCGGTGGCCGGTGAGGATGGTGCGGGTTTTCCCGGTCGTCACGTCCCACAACCGGGCCGTGTGGTCCTTGCTGGCAGTGGCGAGGGTGCGCCCGTCCGGACTGAACGCCACCGACCACACCTCGTCCCTGTGGCCGGTGAGGATGGTGCGGGTCTTACCGGTCGTCACGTCCCACAACCGGGCCCTGTGATCGGTGCTGCCGGTAGCGAGGGTGCGTCCGTCCGGACTGAACGCCACCGAGTACACCTCTCGCTTGTGGCCGGCCAAGCGCCGATGCAGTGGGAGAGCCGCGGCGTCCTGCAGACTCGAAAGAGCTTCGGGTGTATGGCTCGTGCGGTATGCCTGGATGGCCAGCAGCGACGCTAGATCGGGATTTGTGCCGATGAGACTGCTGGACTCCACAGCCAGTTGGCGGGACAGGGCTGCTCGGCGTTCGGCCTCGGCGGTTCGCCATTGCCACAGCGCGCCCCCGGCGGCGGCGAGTGCCACGGCCAACACGGTAGCAAGGATCACATTGAGGCGTCTGCTGCGCCGGATGACCGCCTGTTGGCGTTGCTGACTGGCGGCCAGGTAGGCGGTAATACCCGCTGGCAGACGACGCTGCCGTTGCCACTCGAGGCCCTCTGCGAGTGCTGTCCCTCCGAGCAGATCTCCAGGGTCAGCCGCTTTTGCCCAGCGGGCATGCCGTGCACGGGTGTGCTCGAGCCATTCCTGAAAGCGGTGGTCTTGGCGGACCCACTCGTGCAGCGTGCCCCAGTCACGGATGAGTGCATCGTGGATCAACTCGGCCACCGGTGCCGGTGAAGGGGATCGGCGTCTTCGGAAGCGCCGGGTGTGTGGGTGGTGATGACGCGATGGCGTGTGAGGGCAGCGAGGACCTCGTCGAAGGCTACGTCACTCTCTGGCGCGGCGTTTGGGTCGGTTGACAGATCACGTAGTTCCCCCAAAGGGACCTGCGTGCGGACGGCAGGAATGCGATGGCCAGGATCAGCGGGTCGCACCAAGGAGGTCAGGATCCGCTGCGCGATTGGACGTTGATCAGGGGCGAGCTGGTTGAGGACGGTGTCGGCCCACGTGGCAAGACTGCCAGTCGTTCCGCCGATGCGCTCGTAGGCAGCGTGAGTGAGGTATCCCTCGCGGCGCCTCTGCCACAGCTGGCTGAGAGCCAGCTCAACGAGCGGTAGCACGGTGGCCGGTGCCTGGCGGGCTGTCGCCCCTTCGGGGGTCGTGGCCAACGTGTCGCGGATGATATGTCCAGGCAGCCCAGGCTCGAAGTGGGCCCCCGCATCGTGGGCAGGGAAGGTGATGATCTCGTGCAGGTCGTTCTCGCTGAGAACGGCCGGCACGTTGAGGAGTCCCGGCATCGCGGCTTCCAGCAGCTCAGGTGCCAAGGCAGCGAGCTGGGGATAGAAGTCGTCGCGCATGATGAGGACCACACTGAGCTGCCCCTGGGAGTTGACCGCCTCGGCAATCTGATTCATGACCATCAGACGAGCGTCATGAATGCCAGCAGTGGGCTGGATGAGCAGCTCTTCGAACTGGTCGATGATCAGCAAGACGCGCTGACAAGTGGGCTCGGTCGCGAGTCTGCGGCTGACTGCTACGGAGATCCCATCGCTGCCAACACCGGGCAGCCCCGCGTGTTCCAGCTCGGCCAGCAGATCCTGCCGCGGCCGCACGAGCAAAGAGAGCCAGCTATCGCTACCGGGCAACGCGCCTGCAGCCAGTGCAGGCAGGACTCCGGCTTGAACCAGCGATGTTTTCCCCGAGCCGGAAGGCCCAAGCAGCAGCGTGAGCCGCCGCTGACGCGCCAGCCTGGAAATCACCTGCCGTACTGCGTCTTCCCTGCCCATAAACCAACGAGCATGCTCAGCCGCGAACGGCTCCAGCCCTCGATAGGGGAAAACCTCCTGCTCAGTCAGTCCAGGCCAGATCTCTCGCAGCACCTGCGTCGGGGTGACATAAGCGATGCCTTGTCCCCTTTCGCGTTCATCAGGAGAGGTGATTTCGGTGAGCATGCCGATGACCAGACCGGTCACCTCATCAAGGACCGGGCCGCCGCTGAACCCAGTGGTTAGGTCGTTGGCGCTAGTCAACTGCAGACGCATGCCCCTGCTCTCAGTACCGCCCAGCAGGTCGCCGCACACACCAAACCCAAAGTGCCCACCAGGCGGGGCCTGGGCGGGGAACCCGAA
The DNA here is from genome assembly GCF_040675505.1 of Streptomyces sp. NPDC049597. NCBI lineage: Bacteria > Bacillati > Actinomycetota > Actinomycetes > Kitasatosporales > Streptomycetaceae > Streptomyces > Streptomyces sp. NPDC049597. Next base: position 19,193 of record NZ_JBFAOY010000029.1, on the reverse strand, counting down.
CGAGCGCACCTGGTGGCCCCGACAACCTTCCGCAGAGCCCAACGGCAACACAATCATGTCGGCTGACGCCCTGCTCAGGCGCACGATGGCCACATCTTCGTTTTCAGGAGAATGCCACGGCTCGTCCAGAACGTGGCCCTCCACCTGAGGAGCGCCATCCACCTGAGGGAAGATCAGCTGTACTCTCCCACCGGGACCGGAACCGGCGGCCTGTACAACATGCGCGCAGGTAACCAGGAGACGTTCAGCTACCAGAAAGCCCGCCCCGGCCACCTGACCCCCCTGCCCGAGAACCTGAGCCACTGCACTATGTAGCCCCCACGCCCTTCCGCTGTCCGAGCCCTCTCCAAGCACGCCCATCAAATCAGCCCACGTTCTCTTCTACGTTGAATGTAGGGACTCATTCCATTGCCACATCATGGTCACCTGCAGGTGGCAATTGGCCCTGCTCTTCGTGATGACGGCTCCAGCCTCAACCGCGAGATCAACACCGAACTCAACCGCGATCTCGTGGGGACCAGCCTTGCGCAATTGTTCGAGAGTGGCGCGGGCCGCTGCAGTGACCGGCTCCAACGCCTGTTGAAGGCTGCCCGGCAGGTCATGGATGGTGTCACTGAGGCGGCCAGCCTTCACCGGCCCCTCCACTGCAGGCGACGCCTCGACCAGGATGCAGGCGCCGCTCTCTAGCGGAATCCGAGCCAGCTGCGACAAGGCGCTTCCTTCCTTACTGTTCTGGCAGGCATCTCGGTTGTGGCGCACTGATGCGGTTCCAGCCGTTGATTGCGGAAGCATGCGGCAGCCGACAAGTTGCCGAGAGTCCGCTGGGCATGCGCGTCTTGAGCATCGCCAAATCCGACCTGGGGCGCATCCTGAGTAGCCTGTTCGAATGAGATAGGTCTGATAATTGATCTTGTGGTGGGTCGCGGTGAACTGACGGACGCGGCATGGGGCGGATAGAGCCGCTACTCACTCTCGGGCATGGACGGGCGTGGGCGCCCGTGGCGGGACCTGCCCGAGCGGTTTGGGCCTTGGCAGACGGTCTATGAGCGGTTCGCGCGCTGGGAAGCAGACGGGACCTGGGCGAAGCTGCTGGAGCACGTGCACGTCCACGACGACGCGGGTGGCAGGTGGAGTGGACAGTGTCGGTGGACTCCACCATCAACCGGGCCCACCAGCACTCTCTTGGTGAAGGCCGGACTGGTTAGCTCACTGGTGCTGCGGCATCTCCGTCCGTCGATTGCTCGGCCTCCTCTTCCAGCGCCTCATAGCCGGCACCATTCGCACGTGGCCGCATCTAGAGCCCGACAGGGTGGTCGGTGATCCAGGAGAGGCCACCGAGGTCGAGGCAGGTGCGTGCTCGGGTGACGGCTACGTACGCGAGGCGCGCTTCTGCTTCATCGATGGGCACTGGAGTAGATCGGCCAGCGTTGTCTCGCTGGTCGGTATTGCTGGGTTCGGTGAAGTCGTCCGCGATTCTCACCGTGTTCCATTCGCGGCCTTTGGAGCGGTGGGCTGTGGAGATGGTGACGTCCGCGGATGTCTCGGGAATGAGCTGGTCGACTGCGATGAGGATGGTGTCGGTGCCGTGTTGGTCGATGAGGTCGACGAAGGGTTTCAGGTCGCGGCCGGCGGGGTCGGTCTCTGCGTAGTCCTGCAGGTCGCTCCAGGTGGGGAACAGGAGGAGCTCCGGGTGCCAGGTGCGGCGGCCTTCTTTGAGGTCGCGGGCGGCGGTGGTCAGGGCGCGCAGGCTTTCCCCTCCGCCGGCCAGGGCGACGCGGTGGCCGGCTTTGAGGTGGTGCATGACTTCGGTCATGGCGCCGACGTTGGTGCGGCACAGCACTGCCTGCGGGTGGGTGACGGGGGCGAGTTCGGTCGCGATGGTGGGGGTGCCGGTCAGGCGGATGGGGGCGTCGGCTGCCTGGAGCCAGCGGTTGGCTTCGTCGGCCAGGCGGGGGCCGAAGCGGAATGACTGGGTCAGGGTGAGGTGGGTGCCGTCGAAGCCGGTCATGATGTCGTGGGCGCCGCGCCATCCGTAGATGGCCTGGGCGGAGTCGCCGACGATCACGAGTTGGGTGTGGTCGCGCTGGGCGTCGATGACGTGTTCGAGGACGGGGTTGGTGTCCTGGGCTTCGTCGAGGAGGAGGTAGTCGGCTTCGATCCGGGGGTCGGTGAGGGCCCAGATCTTGAGGTAGTGGTCGTGGTCGAAGCGAACGACGCCGTCGTCGGGGTTCTGGAGGTCTGCCCAGGCTTTGCGGGCGAACGGCAGGACGGCGTCGGTGAGCTGGGCGTGGTGCTCGGGGGCGTCGAGTCCTCGTAGGCGTGGTACGTGGTGGCGGGTGAGGGTGCGGTCGGCGGAGTGGCAGTAGCGGATCACCGTTTTCAGCACGGCCTGGGAGAGGGCCTTGTGCGTCACTTCGCGGTTGCCGATGCGGACGGGTTTGGTGATGCCGAGGGCCTGGCCGGTTCGCCAGCCGGCCTGGCGGGGTCCGCCCAGACGGCGAACGTAGCGGTGGCCCACGGCTGCGAAGGCGAGCGCGTGGGCGGTTTTGCAGACGACCGTGGGCGGGAAGCGGCTGGCGGCGTCAAGAGCAATGGCCTTGTTGAAGGCGATGTACCGCCCGCGGCGGTGTGGCGTGGCGGCGGCGAGCAATGTGAGGGTGCTGGTCTTGCCTGTGCCGGCGCCTGCCTGGAGGGCGAGGTGGTCGCCGGCCTTGAAGGTGTCGGCGGCGGTGGTCTGTTCGTCGGTGGGGTTCAGCACCCTGGTGCTCCATGCGTGGTGGGCTGGTTGATGGTGCGGGCTGCGGCGGCCAGCAGCTGATGTGGTGTGGTCCAGGTCAGGAGCTCGTCGAGTGCGGCGTCGAGCCGCCGGACTCTGTCGTGCTCGGCACGCGCCAGCGCGTGGTGTACGGCGTCGGTGAGGTGGGCTTCGGTGCTGCGGCCTTCGCGGCGGGCGGCGTCCTCGAGGTAGGCGTGAACGCTCTCGGGGAGCGCGATGTTGATGAGGACGCTGCCGGTGGAGTCGGGGTAGTGCGTGGCCAGGATGTCGATCGGCAGCAGATGCTGCAGGCGGTTCCGGGTGCGTCGCAGGGCCTGGCGGGCGGTCTTGCCCCGGGCGACGGTCATCAGCCGTGTGCGGTCGGCATCCGGGGCCAGGGCCATGGCCTGGGCGGCGCGGCGGAGTTCGCCCGGTGTGACCGGGCGGGTCAGGGTGATCTCGACAGCATGCAAGGGCATAGTTCACGCCTGGCCACGGGGAGGACGAGCGGGGCAGGTGCGGGGGGTGGTGGGCCCCGTTGTCCGGGCGCTGTCGGGGAGGCGGTGGTGGATGTGGGCGTGGTGGAGCAGCGGGTCGAAGGGTTGCCAGTCGGTGAGGGCCAGGTCGGCGGCTGCGGGTGCGGCTGCGTGGGTGGTGCAGCGTTGGGTGCGCCAGCGGATCTGGGTGTCGTAGGGCAGGTGGGTAAGGTCGTAGACGGCCATGTCACGGGCGGGGAGGGCGAGTTGCCTGCGGTGGGTGGTGGCGGGCATGAGTGTCCAGATTCCGCTGAGGTCGGCGGGGGCGAGGACGGGGCTGGTGCAGCGGTGTCGCCTGCGGGTCTGGGCGACGCACTGGATGGCGTCGACCGGGCGGGCGGCGAGGTAGCGGCCGTAGAGGATCTGCACGATGGGCCTGGCCGGCCGGCATACCGCAGCCTGTGAGGGGGGCTCGGCTGCGGTGGCGGAGATGAAGGCGCCGGTGTCGAGGAGGCGGCGGGTGCGCAGAGCGAGTCGTCGGCGCAGCTCTGCCAGGGGCGGAGTCAGCTGCTTGGGGGCATTGCCTGCGGGGCAGAGCAGGGTGTGCGGGATGCGGCACCAGGCGGAGCCGTCGTGGGAGGGGTAGGCGATGCCGGAGGCGACGTGCCAGCGGCAGGCGGCGGGGACAGCGGCTGAGAAGCTGTTGTTTTTCCGGACGTGATCGCCGCGTTTCCGCTGGTCGGGCATAGGGTCGGTGATTCGGTGGGAGTCGTGGCCTGTCGGGTCGTCGCTTGCCGGGAGGTCGCGAATGCCGTCGGTCGTTGGACTGCTGGAACAGCACGAGCTCGCCGCTCGCCGTCGGGTCGACGGGCTGCGGGAGGAGGCCGACCGGATCCAGGCCGAGTTGGCCGTGGCCGAGCTGGAATGGCAGGAGTGGGCGATCGCCCGCAGGCGGGTCGATATGGTGCTGGCTCCGGACCGCGGCGACACCGCCGGGACGGAGGTCATCCCGGATCCGCGGGATGCGGATGCTCAGCCGACGCCCGATGCGGCGAAGCCGAAGTCGCAGGTGCCCGTGTGGCGTGAGGGGCTGGCCTCGTCGGTGCTGTCGGCGGACTACCAGCGCATCCTGCAGGCGCTCGCGGACCGGTCCCGGCTCCGTCAAGGGCCGCTGACCTGCCAGGAGATGGCTGCGGTGTTCGGTATGGACGTGGTGCCAGCGCGTTTGGAGGCATTGCGGTCGAAGGCGAAACGCCTGGTGGCCCGCGGCTGGCTGGCCGAGCCCGCACCGGGCCGGTTCATGCTGGCTGCGGGCGTGTCCGGGCCAGGCGGCGGGTCATGAGCAGGGTCATCGACCAGTAGATCATTGCTTCGGCGCTGGTGGTGCGGCGTTCGAAGTCGCGTGCCAGGCGTCGGGTGCGCATCAGGTGGGCGAAGAACCGCTCGACGATCCACCGTTTGGGCAGCACCACGAAGCCGCGCATGTCGTCGCTGCGCTTGACGATCGCCAGGTCCAGCGCGAACGCGGCCAGGCAGTGCTCGACGAGGCTGCCGGTGTAGCCGCCGTCGGCCCAGACGAGGGCGAGGCGGTGGTGGGCATCGCCTACCTGTTTCAGCAGCACGCGGTCGCCGGTGTCCGCGGCGGTGACCATCACCCCCAGCAGCAGACCGAGCGTGTCGACCACGACGTGCCGTTTGCGGCCGTTGACCAGCTTGCCGCCGTCGAAGCCCCGACTGTCCGCCCCGACCACCGCGTCCGCCTTGACCGACTGCGAATCGATCACGCCTGCGCTCGGCTCCGCGTCGCGGCCCACCATCAGGCGGGCCCTGGCGCGCAGCCGGTCGTGGAACTCCCTGACCAGACCGTGGTCGCGCCAGCGGCGGAAGAATGCGTACACCCGGTCCCACGGCGGGAAGTCAGCAGGCATCGCCCGCCACTTGATGCCGTTGTCCACCAGGTAGCGGATCGCATCAAGTACGGCCCGGTGGCAGTACGCCTCCGGCCGGCCGCCGCGACCGCGCAACCAGCCCGGCACCGGCAGCAACGGCCGGACAGCCGTCCACTCCCGGTCCGTCATGTCCGTCGGATAACGCGGCTGCCGGGACCCGTTGTCGGCGGCGTTTCCGAACCGGTGAGCCAGACAGTCACACTCCCAGGTGACCGAGCTGGACCGCCCGGCCATCGGCACGGAAGACTGCTGCATCAGGGCTTCCTGCTGCTCGGTGATTCGATACCAACAAGCTGTTCAGGAGGCCCCACCCGTATGCGCCAAGCATCCCGCGACCACCCAATCGGGACTCCCGCCCGACGGGCTTCTCTCAAGATCGAAAAACAACAGCTACCAAGAGCCTCGGCCTCGGCGGCATCCATGCACCGCTTCGCCGCGTCCTGTCGGCCCGGGATATGTAAGCGTCAGACAGTCCCCTGGTGACGAGGGTCTTCAGTTAATGCGCCGCTCCTCCGAATAGAGGTTCTCTTCTCGGGGGGCGGGGAACGCGACGGAAGCTGCGTGTTGTGTGGTGTGCCCGTGTGCGCGGATGATCTCGGCGTAGCGGTGGCCGCTGTCCTTGATGGTGCGTGTCTGGGTCTCGTAGTCGACGTGGACGATGCCGAACCGCTGGGAGTAGCCGTAGGCCCATTCGAAGTTGTCCAGCAGGGACCAGGCGAAGTAGCCGTCGAGCGGGACGCCGCGGCGGGCAGCCCGCGCGCAGGCTGCCAGGTGGGACTCCAGGAAGGCGATGCGCTCGACGTCGTGGACGCTGCCGTCGGGCGCTGCACGGTCGGGGAAAGCGGAGCCGTTCTCGGTGACGAGGACCGATCGCGGCGCGTAGTCCTCGGTGACCCGGACGAGCAGGTGTTCCAGCCGGTCCGGATGGACCTCCCAGTCCATCCCGGTGCGGGGTGTGCCCGGCGGTGTGACGGAACGGGCGAACGGTGCGGGCCCCTGCGGATCATCGACGGTGACTGACCGCTTGTAGTAGTTGACGCCGAGCCAGTCCAGCGGCGCCGCGATCTTCTGCAGATCCCCGGCCTCGATGGGTGGTTCGGTCCCGTACACCTCGACCATGTCGGCCGGGTAACCGCGGCCGTGGATGGGATCGAGCCACCAGCGGTTGTTGTGCCCGTCGTCGCGGCGGGCGGCGGCGATGTCCTCGGGCCGGTCGCTCGCGGGCTCGGACTGCGTGAGGATGTTGACGATGCCGACCCGCGCTTGTGAGGCGGTGGACCGGAGGGCCTCGACGCCGAGCCCGTGGGCGAGCAACAGGTGGTGTGAGGCGCGCACGGCGGCGGTCAGGTCGGTGCGGCCCGGCGCCATGACCCCCTGGAGGTGGCCGAGCCATGCGGAGCAGTACGGCTCGTTCAGCGTCGCCCAGTTGGTGACCCGGTCACCGAGCCTGTCGGCCACGACGGTGGCATATTCGGCGAATCGCAGGGCGGTGTCGCGGGCGGGCCAGCCGCCGCGGTCCTCGAGGGCCTGCGGCAGGTCCCAGTGGTAGAGGGTGGCATGAGGAGCAAGGCCCGCTTCCAGCAGTGCGTCGACCAGTTGGTCGTAGAAGGCCAGCCCTGCCGGGTTCACGCGGCTGTCCCCGTCCGGCATGACGCGGGGCCAGGCGATGGAGAATCGGTAGGCGTTGAGGCCGAGGGCCTTCATCAACGCCACGTCGTCGGGCCACCGGCGGTAGTGGTCGCAGGCAACGTCGCCGGTGTCCCCGCCGGCGATGGTGCCGGGCTGCTTGCAGAAGGTGTCCCAGATGGATGGTGCTCGGCCGTCCTCGGCGACCGCGCCTTCGATCTGGTAGGCGGAGGTGGCCGCTCCCCAGGCAAAGCCGGAGTGGAATGCGGTCAGGTCGTCAAGGGGCACAGCTTTCCTCGCTTCGTGGTCGGGAGGTGTTCGGGGTACGGATGGGACCGTGGATGGACCGGGGCGCTGCTCGGGCCCGGAGGGGAGCGCCCCGGGGATGAGGCCGGTCGCGGCTCTTGACGTCCGCGACCGGCCTGTGGGTGTGTCAGGCGGGGGGTGGCCTCTCAGCTGGTCTGCCACTTCTGGTTGTTGCCGCCCCAGCAGGACCAGAGCTGGACCTTGGAGGTTTCCAGGGCCCTGTCCAGGCAGAGATCGGAGTTCACTATCGGACGGATCGTGCCGTCGGAGTAGAACCTCCACTTCTGGTTGTCTTGGCCGTTGCAGTTATAGGTGCCGACCACGGTGCCGTCCTTGATGGCTCCCCAGGCGTCCAGGCACTTCTGGTTCGTACCGCTGTAGACGGTGAGCTGCCCGGAGGGCGTCCGGGTCCACTTCTGGTTGTCGCCGCCCCAGCACTGGGCCCAGACCTGGACCTGGACGTTGTCTTGGCCGAGGGGGACGTCGAGGCAGCCGTTGCTGCCGACGTTGCGCAGGATGCTCGTGTGCGAGCCGGGGTCGCTGCCCCAGGCGTACTTCAGGCGGTCGATGCCGCTGATGTTGCGAACGCCCAGCGCCAGGTTGGTGCCGCTGCCCTTGAGGTCGAACAGGGAGTACCAGTCGTGCCCGTCTGTCCGGCCCTCGGTGGGCTTACCGCCGAGGGCCGGCCAGTAGACCGCGCCCATGCCGAGGGAGCGCACGCTGTCGGTGTCGGCGCGCAGGTACCGCACGAAGTTGTCGGTGCTCGTCGCGTCGTTGTAGTTGAGACCTGTGTCCATCGGCGCGCCGAACTCGTCCAGGATGGTGCGCGCGCCGCAGGTGCCGACCTTGCTCTTGAGGTCGGTGACAAACCCGTCGTAAGTCTTCGCCGACTGATTGAAGGCGTAGTGGTGGAGCGAGAGGTAGGTCCCGTCGAGGCGGGAGTCTGCGCACACGGTCGTGACGTAGTCGTTGTAGTCCGGTCCGCTCACGATGATCCGGTTCTTGGGGACCGAGGGGCGGTCGGTGATCCACTTGGCGGCGACGTTCGCCCAGTCGGTGGCGCTGTAGCCGTGGGGCTCGTTCATCGGCTCGAAGTAGACCAGGCTGTTGGAGCCGTACTTACCGATGACCGAGTCCCACATCGAGTTGAAGGCGGCCATATTGGTGATCTTGCCGCCCGAGGCGGCCTCGTCCTCCCAGTAGGAGAGGATGACCTTGAAGCCCTTGGCGGTTGCGGCGTCGATGGCGCCGGTGTACTTGTCGCCCCACGTCGTGCCGGGGACGGAGTGGGTGTTGATCGGCAGCCGGACGGTGTTGGCGCCGAGCGTGCTCTGGAATCCGCTGAGGATGGCGTTGGCCTTGGCTTTGACGGTGTCGTAGCTGTCGGAGCTGTTCAGCCCCTCCGGGACGACGTCGTCGCCCTGGACGAAGTTGTCGCCCACCCTGGCCCAGTTCACGCCCTGGAACTTGCTGGCGTCCGTCGGGTTGGTTTCCGCAGCCGCCGGCGACGCCGTGGACAGCATGGTGATCGGCACGGCGATCAGCGCGGCCGCGAGGCAGGCCAGCGCGCGGCGGAGGAAGCGGGTACGGGCGGGGGGGAGTACGGCTGAGTGAGGACCTGGCCGGGTGCGTTGGGAGTTGGGCATGTCGTATTCCTTTTCTGCATGCGGCTCTGTGCAGGCGGTCGTTGCCGCCTTGGGCGCCACGAAGCGATCTGCCGCGGTGGGCGGTTGTGATGCGGTGGTGGCGCCCGGGTGTGTTCCGGAGAGGGCACGGCGCAAGGTGGTGATGGGCGCCGGGCAGCCGGGGCACGTGGGGTCGGCTGAGTTGACGTGCTCGCTTTGGGCTGGCGGGCACGGCCTTTGTTGTGGAGAAGGGGCCACTGCGGGTGGGGCCCGCTACGGCCTTGTCACCGCCCGCTGAGTGTCCTTGCTCGGGGCGGCGGGCACGGGATGCTGTTGGCGGCTGCGCGGCCGACCGCGGTGATCGCGACCACCGGTGCCCGAATCCGCGCGGGCGGTGGCCTGGGCAGGATGCTGGGCGAGCGTCCGTGCATCCGGGTTGCTCCTTCGGGTACGGGCGGCTCCGAGCATGGGGGGAGGCCGCGTGTGGCTCGGTGAGCCCGGGGTGGGACCCCGCCGGCCTGTCAGGTGGCCGGCGGGGCGATGGTGGGGGCGGGTCGCTGAGGTCGTCGTCAGCGGCGGCCGTTGGCGGCCGGTCGTGCGACCTCGTGCCCTCAGGGTGGAGGTGCGACAAAGTGCCGTTGGACGGTCCTGCTGTCCCGCCAACAGGCGGGCGGGACACGGGCCGGGGGCGTGTTACTTGACGGTGAAGCCTTGTTCCTGGCCGTACTTGATGGAGGCGTCCTGCCAGGACTTCAGGCCCTCCTGCAGGGTGGTGCCGCTGACGTAGGCCTTGCCGACGTTGTCGTTGAAGATGCTGTTGGCGTAGACCTGGAAGGGCAGGTACGACCATCCGATGAGGACATTGCTGGCCGACTTGGCGAGCACCTCGTTGATCTTCTGGCCGCCGAAGTACGGGTCCTTCTTATTGAGGAAGTCCGGGGACTTCAGCTGCTTGGTGGTGGAGGGGAACGTCCCGGCGTCGACGCGGGTCTGCGCGCCCTCGTCGACGGTGGCGTACTTGAGGAAGGCGTAGGCGAGCTTCTTCTTGGTGCTGGCCTGCGTGACGGCCAGCGAGCTGCCGCCGTTCTCGGCGGTGGCCTCCTGCCCGCTCTTCCACTGCGGCATGGGCGCCACACGCCACTTGCCGGCGCCGGCCTTGACGCCCGATGCGAGGGGCGCGGGCATCCACGCGCCGGTGACGAGGGAGGCGATCGTGCCGTCGCCGAGGCCCTTGTACCACGCATCGCTCCAGGGGGAGACCGGGGCGAGCAGCTTGTCGCTGATGAGCTGCTGCCAGGCGGTGGTGAACTTCTTGGTCCCGGCGTCGTCGAAGTTCACACCGACCTGGGTGCCGTTCACGGTGTACGGCCTTCCGCCGGCCTGCCAGATCATGCTGGTGGTGAAGCCGGCGTCGCCGGTGTCGGCGGTGAGATACGCCTTGGGGTCCGCCCTGTGCAGCTTCTTGGCCGCGGCGATGTACTCCTCCCAGGTGGCCGGCACCTTGATCTTGTGCTTGTCGAAGACCTCCTTGTTGTAGAACAAGGCCATCGGGCCGGAGTCCATCGGCAGGGCGTAGATACCCTCGGTGCCGGCGTGGACGGCGCTCCACGGGCCAGGAGAGAAGGTGCCCTGGAGCTTGTCCGCACCCAGGGCGCTGAGGTCGGTGAGGGACTTGGCGAGCGAGAACTGCGACAGGGCGTAGTACTCGATCATGGCGACGTCGGGGACACCCGATCCGGCCTTGACCGCGTTCTGCAGCGCGGTGTACTGCTCGTTGTTGGTACCGGCATTGACCAGGTTGACCTTGACCTTGGGGTACTTGGCCTCGAAATCGCTGACGACCTTCTTCAGCGTCGGGTCCCAGGCCCAGACCGTGATCTCGCCCCCGGCGTTCAGGGCGGCCTGGATGTCGGCGTTGGACGCAGGCTTGGCGCTGCCCGAGTCCTCGGTGCCGGAGGAGCTGCAGGCGGTGGCGGTGAGTGCCACCGACAGGGCCGCGGCGCCCAGCAGCAGGGTGTGACGACGGGTTCTCGTCATGGGGTGTTCCCTTTCGTGCGGTGTACCTGGGAGGGGTTGCAGTCGGCGGGCGCAGATCAGCCCTTGACGCTTCCGGCGGACAGGCCGGACTGCCAGTACCGCTGGAGCAGCAGGAACGCCACGATCAGCGGGACGATGGTGAGCAGTGATCCGGTGATCACGAGATTGAAGACCGCTTCGCCACCCACGGTGGAAGCCTGGGCGTTCCAGCTGTTCAGGCCGAGGGTCAGCGGGTACCAGTCGGGATCCTTCAGCATGATCAGCGGCAGGAAGTAGTTGTTCCAGGTCGCGACCACGTTGAAGAGAAGAACGGTGACGATTCCCGGCGCCAGCATCGGCAGGCTGATCCGGAAGAACGTGCGGAACTCGCCGGCGCCGTCGACGCGCGCCGACTCCAGGATCTCTTTCGGGACGGCGTCGGTGGCGAAGGTCCACATCAGGTAGAGGCCGAACGGCGAGACCAGCGACGGGATGATGATCGCCCACGGGGTGTTGGTCAGCCCCATCTCGGAGAACATCAGGAAGGTGGGAACCGCCAGTGCGGTACCGGGCACCGCGACCGCTCCGATGACAGTCGCGAACACGGCCTTCTTGCCGGGGAAGTCGAACTTGGCCAGCCCGTATCCGGCGAGCGTCGCGAGGAACGTAGCGCCGCCCGCCCCGACCACCACATACAGCACGGTGTTGAGCAGCCAGCGGGTGAAGATCCCGTCGTTGTAGCTGAAGGTGTCGGCGATATTGCCGAACAGGGCGAAGTCGCCATCCAGCCACAGGCCGAAGGAGTCGAACAGCCCCTTCTGCGTCTTGGTCGCGTTGATCGCCAGCCACGCCAGCGGCAGCAACGTGTACACCAGCATGATCACCGTCAGGGCGGTCAGCGTGGCGCTGCGCCTCTTCCGGCGGGAGGCGCGCCGGGCGGGGCGGACCACCAGCGGGCCCGAAGAGGCACCCGCGTGCCGTGCCGTGCGCGGCTTGTGCCCGACGCGGGGAGTCGTGGTCGCCATGATCAGGATTCCTTCCGCAGGCCGCGCAGCTGGACGGCGTAGGCGATGATCATCGTGATCACACCCATGACGATGGCGACCGTGGCCGAGTAGTTGAACTTCTGTCCGGCAAACGACAGCGAGTAGGCGTAGAGGTTTGGCGTGAAGTAGGACGTGATCGCATTCGGCGCCAGGCTCTTGAGGACGCTCGGCTCGTTGAACAGCTGGAAACTGCCGATGATCGAGAAGATCGTTGCGATCGACAGAGCCCCGCGCAGCGCCGGGAGCTTGATCGCCCGGATGATCCGCAGCTGCCCGGCCCCGTCCATCTCCGCAGCCTCGTACAGCGCCGGATCGACCACCCTCAGCGCCGAGTAGAGGATCAGCATGTTGTAGCCCACGAACTGCCAGGTCACGATGTTGCCGATCGACGCGAGGACCAGATCGGGCGACAGCGGGTCGGGAAGCGAGATCCCGAACGCCTCATTGATGTTGCCGACCAGGCCGAACCGGGTTCCGTACATGAAGCCCCACATCAGCGTTGCGACGACGGCCGGCACCGCGTAAGGCAGGAACACCGAGATCCGGAAGAAGCCCGCCCCGTACAGGCGGCCGCTGTCGATCGCCAGGGCCAGCAGAAGCGCGAGGAGCAGCATGATCGGGACCTGCACGGCAAGGAAGACCGCCACCCGCCCGAAGGCGGACCAGAACTGTGCGTCCCCCAGCACCTCGGTGTAGTTGTCGGCACCGACGAAGGCCGTTCCGCCGATCAGCTGTGTACGGAACAGGCTCAGGTAGATCGAGTAGCCGATCGGTGCGAGGAAGACCAGCGCAAACACCGCCACGAACGGCCCGACGAACCGCCAGCCGACCCATGACCGCCGTCTCGAGGCCGATGGCCTCCTGGCACCTGGAACCCCTGCCTGGGGTGCTGCGACCACCGCTTCACTCCTTGCTGCGCGAACGCTGACCACACTGCGTGGTCACGTGAACATCGAGTCCGGCTCAGCGCACCGATCCGAACCTTGTTCACGTGACCATTCAGCCCGCAGGCGGTTGGTCACGTGAACATGATGCGGTAGCGTGGCACCCGTCACAGTGGGAGGTCAAGGTTTCTCGCACGTTAAAACTTCCGCCCGAGCCTTCAGCGGACGGCGACGGGTGGACAGACAGGAGCGAAGGCTCGATGGACCTGAGTGAGCCGGGACAGCAGGATCCTGGTCCTGCGGTGGGCGCACAGCAAGTCGGTTCGGCCGTACCGGGCGGGCGCCACAGGCAGCACGTCACGAGGGCCGACGTCGCCGCGCTTGCCGGCGTTTCACGTCAGACCGTGTCCAGGGTGGCCAACGGCCATCCCAGCGTGATCGGTTCGACCCGGGAGCGGGTGCAGGCTGCGATGCGGGAACTGGGCTACCGGCCCAACAGTGCCGCGCGCGCCCTCAGGTACGGGCAGTTCAAGACCATCGGCGTGATCCTCCACAGCCTCTCCGCCACCGGCCACAGCGACACCGTGCAAGCGATCGCGGCCCAGGCCGCGGCCGAGGGATACGCGATCACGGTGATCCCCGTCGATATTCCGACCCAGGACAGTGTGCTGGGCGCCTTCACCCGGATGGGTGAACTGGCCGTCGACGCAGTCATCGTCTTCATCGAGGTCCACCTGCTTGACGCGGGAACCGTGAAGCTGCCGCCCGGCGTGCGCGTGGTCGTCGTGGACTCCGACGCCGGAGACCGCTATCGCGTGGTCGATACCGACCAGGCCGGCGGCACCCGAGAGGCCATCAGCCACCTGCTGGAACTCGGACATGAGACCGTCTGGCACGTGACCGGTCCGGAGACGTCGTACGCAAGCCAGCGCCGAGCCCAGACATGGCAGACCGTGCTCGAGGAAGCCGGACGGCCTGTGCCACCGCCCCTGCACGGCGACTGGACCGCCGAATCGGGCTACGCGGCCGGCCTCGAACTCGCACAAGAGCCGGACTGCACCGCGGTGTTTGCCTCCAACGACCAGATGGCACTCGGTCTCCTGCACGCCTTCCAAGAACGAGGCAAGGCCGTCCCCGGCGACATCAGCGTGGTCGGCTTCGACGACCTCCCCGATGCCGCCCACTTCGCCCCGCCCCTGACCACCGTCCACCAGGACTTCGCCGAGGTGGGCCGGAAAAGTGCCCAGGAGGTCTTGCGGCAGATCCACGAACACGACGTCCCCCGATCCGGCACGGACATCGTTCCCACCCGCCTGGTGGTCAGAAGCAGCACGGCGCCGCCGCCCCTGAAGCGGTAAGGGTGGGTGGCTGTTGGCTTGCCGAACTTGAGGACGGCGTTTCAGCTGGTCAAGCTTGGGGTCGGTGATTCCGTGGGAGCTGTGGCCTGTTGTGTTGTCGCTCGGCGGGAGGCCTCGAATGCCGTCGGGGTCGGGCTACTGGAAACAGTACGAGTTCGCCGCTCGCCGTCGAGTCGACGGGCTGCGTGAGGAGGCTGCCGTATCCAGGCCGAGCTGGCCGCGGCCGAGCTGGAATGGCAGGAGTGGGCGATCGCCCGCAGGCGGGTCAACACGGTGCTGGCTCCGGACGGCGGCAACACCGTCGGCACGGGGGTCACCCCGGATCCGCGGGATGCGAACGCGCCCCCAAGCACCCAGGACCACCTAATCGGGACTCCCGTTCGACGCGCATCTCTCAAGATCGGAAAGACAACAGCTACTCAGTCCCGGGCACCGCAGCGGTTCGCCGCCGCGCCCAGGGGTCCCGCTGCGATGTGGTCGGCGAGCCGCAGGGTCGCCGCCGCCCCGGGCAGGCGCAGCGGGCTTCTCCACGTCGTCGACGTGTCCGCTCACACCCGCGAGGCGAAGGCCGTCCGCGGACGCCGGCTGCTGAACTGCGCCGTCTGCGACCCAAGCCCTGCCTGCGGGACGGCCGGCTGCGGCGCACGGCCGATCAGCCATCCGAAGTGGCCGGGGCAGCGCGCGCATGGCCGGATGCGCGAGACTCAGAAGAGTTCCGGTGTGGCCACCAGGCATCGGTGTCTTCAAGGGGCAGGCGGGAGCAACGCATCCTGGAAAACCGGCTCCGGTTCGATGCCGACGATCGCTCCGCGTTCCGTGAGCACGGCACGTTCGATGCCGCCGAGACACGGGCATCGAACCGGTCCAGGAGCTCCACGACGGGCTGCTCGGCTCTTCGACCCGTCTGGGGGCCGTCGACCTGACGGAACTCCTGGCCCGCGAGCCCCGGTCGGTGGTGCGCAATGAAGACGGCTCGTTGCGACTGTTCCGCACAGGGGACGCGGTGACCAGCAGGAACATCCACGCCGCGATGCTGGACGCAGCCCGCCTCTGCCGCACGATCTGGCACCGGCCGGTCGGCGACGATCGGGCAGCGTCGCAGGCGTCGCGGGCCCGACGGCTGCGAGGCGAGCCCGGAACCCGAGGCGGGGCCGGGGGCCCGTCAGCGTACGGGGGCCAGGAGCGCCAACATGCTCTCGGTCTCCTCGGGGTCGGCCGTGCCGCTCACGTCGACACAGGTCCTGCCGCGGAAGGCGGCGGAACCGGACGCGTCGTCAGCCGCATACTGCAGCAGGACGACGTGGCGGCCGGATGCAAGGTCCACCTGGACACGGATCTCGCGTCGGCCGAGGGCGCGGTCCCAGACCCGCACAGCCCCGCCCGGGGGCAGGGGCTGCGGCAGCAGAAGGTCGAACCCCGCCGCTGCGGCATACCGGGCGGCGCGGGCGGGTGGTACGCGTCGGCCGGGTCCGATGTCTCCCCTGCGGTAGAGCACGTCCCCGGGGTTCGGGCCGGCCGCGAACAGCGCGGGCGGCACGTCCGGATCGAGCTCCAGCCCGACCACCTCGTCCACCTGGAACGGGCGTCCGCCGACGAGGGCCTCGGCGCGCAGCACGAGGCCGGTGGACGCGTCGATGCGCAGCCGGTAGGCGTCGGCTCCCCGCCCCCACGAGGCGAACGCCCCGGCCGGCTGCCCGGGGCGCGGACGGGCCAGCACTATTTGTACGCTCCGCCCGAGCAGGACCGCCGGTGCTGCCTGTTCCACCTGGCACAGCGCCAGAAGGGATTCCGGCTCGAACAGGTGCTGGAAATGCTCCGGGACCGTCTGCCGGTACGCGTCGTACTCGACGTCGTCCTGCGGCCGGTAGGTGTCGTACTCGACGTCGTCGTTCGGATGGAACCAGTACCAGTGGTCCCAGGCGACCAGGAGTTCGTCGCGCCCCGGCGGCTCGCCCCCGACATCGCGGACCCGGCGCAGCCGCCAGCGGGCGGGCGGCTGCGCATGGAGTTCGTACTCGACGGTGACGAGGCCGAAGTGGCGGTGCTCCGCAGGGAGCTGCTCCATGTGTCCGCCCGCCTGAGGCCGGCGCGCGAAGTCCACGCCGTGCCGCAGCCGCAGCCGGTACAGGCCGGGCCACCGGGCCGGGTCAGGAGGCACCGCCATACAGGCAGGATACGTGCGCAGCTCGTCCTGCCCCGGCCGTTGGCGTCACAGGATGCAGCTCGCTCCCCTCGGTCCAGCCGCTGTGCAGGGTCGGCGCGAACTGGACGGTGACGCGGACGGTGATCCGGTCGCCCTTGCTGCAGGGGTGCCACAGGCCGGCGCTGTCCCGCCGGGCCCTCGACCCATTCGCCGTGCAGCCAGTAGCCGGGGCCGTGGTGGGGATACGGACTGACATTGACCGACTGCCCGTTGACCGTCATGAAGGTCTCGTAGTCGGCGGTGACGGCACCGGCTTTGTAGGCGGCCTTGTCGATGCAGGGTGTACTCGAAGAAGTCGGGGTCCCCGGTTGCAGGGGCCGGCGTAAAGGGCCTCCAGGTCAGGGTTCCGGTCCCGGACCCCTCACCGACCACAGGAAGGCGCGCCACCGGGTCGTCTCGGGCATGCCCGCTCCTTGCCGGCACCGGACTCACGATCACACATCGGCCGACAACAATCCGAAGAGCCCGGTTGGCCGCGGGCACGGGCGTACTCGGCCGGCTCGCGCAACTCCTGAAGCCGCGTCCGCGTGCAGTCCTCGCTGCGACCGAAGTCGACGAACCGACTGACCGCTGGGGCAGCGCGCCCCGCGTCCCCAGGGACGCGGGCGGCCCGGCTCATGGCCCGGACATCCGTAGGCGTCGCTGCTCCCACCCGGCAGGTTTCGGTGCCCTCTCCGGAGCGTCATAGGTCGCCGGTGCCATAGGCGGCGATCGTCTCGTCCCTGTCCCGACCGGGCCGTTCCCCGGTGCTGCACCAGTTGGTTCAGGGGACGAACCAGCTGGGACACAGGGTCAGTGGAGAGGGCCTGGCCGGTCAATGGTCAGGCGTCCGGGTCGCAAAGGGCGCTCTCAGAGGACAGCGTTGTAGATGTTCCAGCCGCTGCCGATCCCGGTGCGGACAGCGAACGGCGCGGTGGCGCTGCCCGTCCCCTTGTACAGCCACAGGACGCCGGAGGTGTCGCGGGCGACGGCGTCGGCCTTGCCGTCGTCCGTCAGGTCACCGGTGAGGGACAGCCGGCTGTAGATGTTCCAGCCGCTGCCGGCCTTCACGCGGGTGGTGTACGGGGCGGTGGCGCTGCCCGTGCCCTTGTACAGCCACAGGACGCCGGAGGTGTCGCGGGCGAGCAGGTCGGGCCTGCCGTCGCCGTTGAGGTCAGCGCCTGCGGTGAGCTGGTTGTAGATCTGCCAGCCGCCTCCGATCTTGGTCCGGGTGGCGAACCGGGCGCTGCCGGCGCCGCCGGTGCCCTTGTACAGCCACAGGGCCCCGGTCGCGTCTCGGGCCACGACGTCCATCCGGCCGTCGCGGTTCACATCGCCTGCGCCGGTGAGCTGGTTGTAGATGTTCCAGCCGCCGCCGACCTTCACGCGGGTGGCGTACGGCTTGCCGTGCCCGAACTGCCGGTCGTAGTACCAGAGGTATCCGGTGCTGTCCCGGGCGACGAGGTCACCGCGGCCGCGTGCGGCGCCGGCCGGTGCGGTGCCCGGTGCGTAGGACAGGTCCTCGGCCAGCGGGGAGAGTCGGGTGAGCTTGTTGTACGTCTGCCATCCGCCGCCGACCAGGATGCGGGAGAAGAAGGGCGTGGTGGCCGTGCCCTTGCCGTGGTAGAGGTACAGCTGCCCGGAAGTGTCGCGTGCCAGAAGATGGTGCCGGGGGAAGACGGGTGCGCCTTCCGTGGAGAAGTCCCCGGCCTGGCGGACGTACCGGTCGTCGCGGCCGGACGTGGTGTAGATGTCGTACATCGTCACGGCCTGCATGCGCCATGCGTGGACGCCCGAGGCCGGGGTGAGTTCGTAGCCGATGGTGTGGTCGCCGGGTTCCAGTTGGCAGTTGAGGTTGAGGACCCCGTCGACGAGCTTGGACCACTGGACCGCGCATGAGGCGCCGGATCCGGTGGTGACGTTCCCGATCCGGATGTCCTCACGGCGCCATGCGACCTGCCCGGCCGCAGGTCGGAAGTAGAGGTACAGTCGTCCGGCGTCGATCGCGTGGATGTGCAGCCGCTGCTGCACCGTCTTGCCGGCGGGCGCGTTCGCCAGGTCGAAGGCGACGGTGTTGCGCTCGGCGTGCTCCCGCGTCTTGACCACGGCCTGCGACATCCCGGAGGTCGCCGTGGCAGGCCTGACGCCGGCGTTGCGGGCGGCATCGATGCCCTCGGCCAGGTCACCGCCCGGGGGAACGTACGCGTATCCCCGGTACGCGGCGGTCATGTCGCCAGCATCCGCCGATACGACGAACACAGGAGGACGCTGGTAGTAGGCCCCCAGCTTGCATGTGAAGACGGCCGTGTAGCCGGGGACCTCCTGGCACTCGTGGAAGCTCATGGAGAACGACGACGGCCACCCGGCCCCGTCCACCGTGCCGTCGAGCGGCCTGGTCGCGTACGCCAACACCACTTGGCCTCTGACCGTGGTCGTGCCGGTGATCTCCACCCCGGTGTACCAGAAGGAGTTGGGCTGCAGTACCTCGTCGCGTCCCGTAACCCGCAGACCGTCCTCGGCCATAGCCGGACCGGAGCCGAGAAGGGATGCAGCGGTGAGCAGACCAGTGGCTGCGCTCAGAGCGGCTATACGCCGCGTTCTTCGGTACATGAAAGGTCCTCATCGCGTTGTCGGGGTGCCGCGGTCTCGCACGCTCTGTGAGCCGAGACGGTACGGGAAATTCTGACACCGCCCCGCACTTCGGCGTCGATCCTGTCCGGCCGCCGCCCGCCGGAGGAAGACGCGACGTTCGTCGCTGCTCTTCCGGGGGTTGCGCGTCACAGCTCCCGTTCCGGCGTACAACGGCGGGCAGAGGCTGCCTGGTGTGTCGGCGAGCTTCGCCAGTTGCGTGTCCACCGCAGCCTGTGGGAAGGCTGCCTCGCCGGTGCGCACGCCGTGCAGCAGCTGGACGAACGCCAGATCGGCGCGGCCGATGGCGCCATCGAGGTCCAGCACGGTACGGAGGCCGGA
>NZ_JBFAOY010000028.1:0-89777 GCF_040675505.1 Streptomyces sp. NPDC049597 | reverse complement strand
TAGGGGGTGCGGAATGTGCACGGCGCCACCGCCGGGCGGCGACGAGCGCGTCAGTCTCAGGCCTGGTGCTTGAGGATGTAGTCCGCGGCGTCGCCCGCGTCCCCAGCAGCTGGAAAAGGCTGCGGGCCTCCTGCTTCAGCCCGGCGTGACAGGCGGCATGGGTCAGGTAGTTGAGGTCCCCGACCTCCTGCGGGGCGAGTGGCCCGTCCGCGCGCCACTGGATCCACCGGTCCCACGTGCGCCGGATCTCCACGACGGCCAGCTCGTGCTTCCAGTGCTGGTCGAGGCCGCGCACCACCCGCCCCTGGGCCGTGTCGAAGACATGGCGGTACTCCTCCGCCCGCGCGATCTGCACCAGCACCGGCAGCGACGACCCGGGAGGCGACGCCCCCGCCGCGTCCCGCGCGAAGTCGTACATCCTGCCGTGGGTGCCGTGCCAGCGCGCCGAGTGGTAGCGCAGCAGCTGCACGTGGCCCTCGACGTTGTACGGGTCGCGTCCGCGCATCTCGTCCCACCAGCGCCGCAGTTCCCTGCGGGGCACGCCGTCCTCGTACAGCCGCGCCACCGTCAGCAGCGACACCCACGGCATGGGGTCGGCGGGGTGCAGGTCGGCGGCGTCGAGGCAGGCCCGCACCGCGAGGTCCAGCCGGTCGCGGTCGACCCCGCCGCCGCGTCCCGCGGCGATGGCCCGGTGGAAGACCCGCACGACCTCGGTCGCCGCCGCGAGGACCGCCGCGTCGGGGCTGAGCGGCTCGGCGGCCCGCCAGATCCCCGTGGCGGACGAACCGGCCGCGGCGTGGGCGAGCAGCCGGACCCGATGGGTGCGCAGCCCCCAGTCGTCGCCGGTGTCGCGCAGCAGGTCCCGTACGCCCTGCCAGCGGCCGATGACGATGTCGTCGAGGGCGTCGGACAGCGCCCGGTCCCCGTACGCGGGATCGAAGTCGGGGACGAAGCGGCGGCGAGCGGCCACGGGCGGCACTTCCCTCGGCGGTTCAGGTACGTTCTGGCGATCCGACGATCATCGGAGGGATCCACGGCGACTGCGGGGATCCACAGGCTCTACGGGGGGCGCCTGCCGGTCCGGCGCGGGGATCGGACGATGTGCCCGGGGGGGCGGTCAGTAGTCGGTGGCCAGCGCCTCGCCGCTGTAGTCGGGACGGCGGCCGGACCGCCGGTCGCCGTGGTCGTCGTCCGGGTCGACCGGGCGCGTGGCGTCGAGGGGAGCGGGCCGGTAGTAGGAACTTCCCTTGCGCCAGTAGTAGATCATCGGTACGAGACCGGCGGCGAGCCCGCCGAGACCGATCGCGACCGACGCCCCGCTCAGCTCGCCCAGCGACTCGATGAAGATCCACAGCATGAACAGCGCCCCGAGCAGCGGCCAGGCGCCGCCGAGGACGAAGTCGCGCACGGAGCGGAGCAGTGTCCTGCGGTACGCGACGACCGCGGCGATGCCCGCGAGGCCGTAGTAGAAGGCGATCTGCAGCCCTATCGCGGAGACCCCGGCGGCAAGCACGTCACCGACCGAGCCGAGCGCGACCGACGCCGCGAACAGCGTGAGCGCGACGGCGCCGACGGCGGCGACCGCGGCCCAGGGGGTGTGCCACCGGCGGTGCACCCGCCCCAGCACCGCGGGCATCGTGCGGTCCCGGCCCATCGCGAACAGCGAGCGGGTCACCTGGATGAGCGTGGTCTCCAAGGTGGCGACGGTGGACAGGAGCAGCGCCAGCACGAGGAGCCTGCCGCCCACTCCGGGCCAGACCGCCTCACCGAGCGCGTCGAGAACGTGGGAACCGGACGCCCGGATCTCCTCGGCCGTCAGGAACATGTTGACGGCAACGGTGAACGCCTCGAAGAGGAGGAAGACGACGCCGACGCCGATCAGCGCGGCGAGGCCCGCGGTGCGCCGGCTGTCGCGGGTCTCCTCGCTCAGGTTGCTGGTCACGTCCCAGCCCCAGAAGTAGAACGTGGCCACCAGCGCGCCCGAGGCGAATCCGGCGGGTCCGTCGAAGTGCGCGAAGCCGAACCACGACCAGTCGAAGGCGACACGGCTGCCGCCGTGGACGAGCGCTGCGGCGACGAAGAGCGCCAGGACCACCAGTTCGACGCCGGACAGGACGAGTTGGGCGCGCACGGTCAGCCGCACGCCGCCGAGCACGACCAGCAGCATCGCGACGAACCAGGCGGCGCCGACGGCCGTCGCCAGCGCCCGGTCGTCGGCGAGGTCCGGATCGACGAGCGCGAGCGTCGTCGCACCGGCGGGCAGGGAACCGGCCACCATGAAAAGGGTCGCGGAGACGACCAGCGCCCACCCCGACAGGAAGCCGAGGAAGGGGTGCAGGGTGCGGCCCACCCACGAGTACCCGGCTCCGGCGTTGACGTCGAGGCGGCCGAGCCGGCCGAAGGCCAGCACGATGCCGAGCATGGGAATCGCGCAGTACAGCAGGGCGGCCGGTCCCGCGAGGCCCACGGTGGCGACGAGGACGGTGGTGGTCGCCGCGATCGAGTAGGCGGGGGCGCTGCCGGCGACCGCCATGACGACGGTGTCCAACGTCCCCAGGGCCCCTGGCCGAAGCCCTCTGCCGGAGCTGCTGCGCATGGAAGTCTCCGAATGCCCTTGTGCCGCGCGGGAGATGCGGGCACGTCAGAAGCGAACACCCGCATTCGGAGGAGACGCCTCCGTCAAGGGGAGATCGTGCGCATCGTAGTCGGATGTGTGCGCTGTGGTGAGGGGGTGGGGTGCCGTCCCGCCCGTGCGCGTGCTCCCCGGGTCCCCGGAGCCGTACAGTCGGTGACATGGCTGCAGAGGTATCGGACGAGGGGACCGTACGCATCGACGCCTGGGTCTGGTCGGTACGGCTCACCAAGACCCGCTCCCAGGCCGCGGCGGCGTGCCGGGCGGGCCACGTGCGCGTCAACGGCGAGCGGGTCAAGCCCGCGCAGTCCGTGCGCGTCGGCGACCAGGTGCGGGTCTTCCACGCCGGACGGGAGCGGCTGGTGGTCGTCTCGAAGATCGTGCGCAAGCGGGTCGGACCGCCGGTCGCCGCGACGTGCTACGTGGACAACAGCCCGCCGCCCCCGCCGAAGGAGTTCACCGCTCCGGCGGCGGTACGGGACCGGGGCGCCGGCCGCCCGACCAAGCGGGACCGCCGCGAGCTGGAGCGCCTGCAGGGGCTCCGCGCGGGGTCATGACCGGGGCGCGGGCGAGGCGATCGCCCGCGCCGCCCTGACCTCCTGGCGCAGGGGCTCCAGGACGCCCTTCTCGTCGCCCGGGAGGTCGGCGCGCACCTCCACCAGCTCCTCGCTGGAGCGCAGTCCCTCGGCGAGTTCGCGCAGCTGCTCCTCGATGCCGGTGATCTCCGTGTCGCGCGGCGGCTCGGCCCCGTGGTCGACGCGGACCCGGGCCGCCGTGGTGGCGTCCACGATCCGCTCGACCGCCACGACGAGCGGCCACCAGGCCGCGGCCCGTGCGCCGGTCGGCGGCGGCTCGGTCAGCGCCCGCTGGAACTCCGACCGCACGGACGACAGGTCCCGGTACAGCCGCCTGCGCCGCCGCACCCGTTCGCCCTGGTCGGTCCCGCCCGCCCCGCCCACCGGGCCGAAGGCGCACGCCACGTAGTCCGCCGCGTCCTCCACGGCCTTCGCCAGCCGGTCGCCGATCCGGGTGTGCCAGCTCTCCGGCCACAGCAGGTATCCCACCACCAGCGCGATCGCGCAGCCGATGAGACTGTCCACGAGCCGGGGCAGCACGAGGTGGAAGCCCTGGTGGTTGAGGACGTCCGACAGCATGAGGATCACCGGGGTGATCGCCGCGGTCTGGAAGGCGTACCCCTTCGCCGAGAACGCCGGGATCAGCGCGGCGAGCAGCATCATCACCGGCACGTCTGCCCAGCCGCGCGGCACGGCCGCCAGGACCACGGCCGCGACGAGCAGGCCCGCGGCCGTGCCCAGCGCCCGCAGCACCGCGCGCGAGAACACCGAGCCGAAGTCGGGCTTGAGGACGAACGTGACGGTGAGCGCCACCCAGTACGACCGGGTCACCGGCACCAGGGAGACGAACGCCTGGGCGATGCCGATGCACAGCGCGAGCCGGAGGCCGTACCGCCAGGACGCCTCGGACACCAGCACGTTGCGCGCCGCCCGCCGGACGCGGACGCCGAGCGCCGCTGGTCTGCCGAGCCGGTCGTGGGTAAGCGCGGCGTCCGCGTCCGGCCGGTGGACGACCGCCGACGCGTGCCGCAGGGCGCGGTCGACGGCGCGGTCCGCCGGGCCCTCCGGATCGGGCAGCACCAGCTCGTGGGCCGTGCGGCGCCCGCTCTCCACCGCGATGGCCAACTCCCGTACGGCGCCCGCGATCTCGGGCCGGCGGGAGGCACGGCCGTAGCGGTGCGCCGCCGCGGCGGCCTCGACGAGCGGGATGGCCACGTTCAGCTGGGCGAGCAGCCGCACCAGCGGCCCGCGCCGTCCGTGGTCGCGGGCGCGCCGGGCGAGGATCAGGTCGTAGGACGTGTTGAGGGACTGGGTGACGTCCTGGCGCCGGGCGTCGTAGTCGCCCGTGCCCGCCGCGGCGAGCAGATCGGCGACGCTGCGGTAGGTCGCGGCGACCGCGGCCACTTCCGGCGTCCGGCCGCGCAGCGGCCAGCCCAGCAGGGTCAGCACGAGCACGAAGAGGCCGCCGAGGGTGAGCAGCAGCGGAGCCGTCCACCACGGTCCGGGCATCGGCAGACCGGCGCCGACGACGGCGTTCAGCAGGAGGAGCAGGCCGGACACCGAGGCGACCGCGCCGATCGACGAGATCATGCCCGAGACGAGCGCGAGGAGCGTGAGCGCGCCGACCGCGGCCCAGCCCTGCCCGTACACGAGCGCGCCGAGCGTGACGCCGACCGCGCCGAAGAGCTGCGGGACGGCGATGTTCAGAAGGCGCATCCGGTAGGCGTCGGCGGTGTCGCCGATGACGCCGGAGAGCGCGCCCATCGACGCCAGCGCCCCGTACGCGGGCTGTCCGGACGCGAGCCCGGCGGCCAGCGGCGCGGAGAGGGCGACGGCCGCGCGGGCGACGGCGGCCCGCGGAATGGGCGCTTCCTGCGGGCGCAGGCCCCGGATCAGCCACGCGGGCGGGGTGAGCCGCCCCGCGCGCCCACCCGCCGCTGCCGCCCCGCCCTGGAGTTCCGCCATGGTGTCAACAGACCCCGAAAGGCTCGTCGCGCGCAAGTGCCGCGTCCGGTCCAGGCACGTCAGCTCTCGTAGTTCTCCACCTCGTCGGCGGGCTGCTCCTGTGCCGTGTCGGGGTCGCCGCCGAACTCCGACTTCGCCCGCCGCCTGCGCAGCAGGTCCCAGCACTGGTCGAGGCGGATCTCCACCTCCTTGAGCCTGGCCTGCCGGTCCGGGTCGAGTCCGCCCTGCCGGATCGAGTGGTCGCGCAGGGCGCGCTCCTCCTCGACGAGTGCGCCGATGTCGTCGATGATCTGCTCGTCGTTCATGACAGCTTCCTGGTCGAAGGACGAGGACGGTCGTGCCGCGGCTCCTCGCGCGCGGCTCGGGGCGAGCGCGTCGGGCGCCGTCTCCGGAGGGAACATTCGGCCTCCGGCACCGTCTGCGGGGGGCGAACCGTCGGCTGCGGAGCGGCACGCGACGACTACGGTCGGCCCGGCGCCCTCCGCGTCGCCGGGCAGCGCGACCGCCCCCTGCGGGCCGCGCCGGGGCGGCCCGGCGACGCCGCCGGGCCGGGGGTGCGCCGCGTACCCGGCGAAGCAGGCCGGTGCGTCCGGGACGAGACCGGTGACGTCGACGCTGTCCGGGCAGGCCGCGCGCACTGCCTCTATGCCGTCCGGGCAGGCCGCGCGTACCGCCTCGACGCTGTCCGGGCAGGCCGCGTGCACCGCCCGCGTCGGATCCTCGGCGGTGGGGTCCACGGTGAGCGTCGCGCCGAGGCCGCTGGTCATCCGCCTCGCCTCCCAACCGGCCGTCCGCCTGGGCCTCGCACCACGTCCCCACTGTGGCCCCGCCGCCGGATCAGCGCACGTCGTGCAGTTCCAGCGTCACCAGGAGCGCCCGGTGGTCGGTGCCGCCCAGGTCGAGGAAGCGTGCGGAGCGCACCGAGAAGTCTTCGCTGACCAGCACGTGGTCGATCTGCGCGCCGAGCGGGCGAGGCAGGGCGGCCGGCCAGGAGGGGGTGCGGGAGGCGCCCGCGAGCAGGGCGCCGTCGCGCAGGCCGCCCGTCTCCAGGAGGTCCCGGAAGGCGGCGTGGTCCTGGGTGGCGTTGAAGTCGCCCGCCATGACCAAGGGGCGGTCCGCGGCCGCGGCGGCACGGTCGCGCAGCAGTCCCAGCTCCCTGCGCCAGTCGGGCACGGCTTCGGGGACGGGGGGCAGGGGGTGGGCGAGCTGGAGGTCCACCGGCCGGCCCGCGACGCGGGCATGGGCGGCCGGCATGCCGAGCACGGAGCGGACACCGGTGGCCGGGGCCAGCGGATACCGGCTGAGGATCGCCGAGCCCGCCGCGCCGCCGGCCTCGACGGCACTGCGGTACGGATAGTCGGCGCGAAGGACCTCGGACGCGAGCGCCTCGGAGCACACGGCCGGGCACTCCTGGACGAAGACGAGGCCGGGACGCTCGCGGGCGATCGCCGCGATCAGCTCGTCGGTGGCACCGCCGAACTCGAGGTTGGCCGTGAGGACCTCGACGCGGGCGACGGCGGGCCCGGGCGGATCCTCGGCCAGCCCGGTGTCGTACGGCCTGACGAACCAGCCGGTCAGGGCCAGCACCACCACCGCCCACGCCACGAGCAGACGACGCCGGGCGAACAGCGCCAGCAGCAACGCGGCCCCGGCCGGGAGCAGCAGCCACGGCAGGAAGGCGAGTAGCTGCGGCAGGGGCGTGACGGCGTCGGTGTCCGCGGAGCGGCACGCGACGACGGCGGTCGGCACGACGAGCAGCAGCCCGGCGAGCCATGCGCCGCCGCGCCGCCCGGCAGCGGGGCCGCGTCCGGCGTCGTACGGCGTCGCCGCCGGGTACCTGCCGTCCCTGGTCTCCTGGTCCACGCAGGCCTCCCAGCCGCGAGTCGTCGTGTGCGCGTGCAGTCCCTCTGTCCTGAGGACGCCGGTCCCGCCGGATCCGTTGCCGCCGCCGAGCGGGGGGTACGGGTACGGGGGCGGTCTGACTTGCCGCCCGGCGCGAGCGGGTGTGCCCTGAAGGAGGACGGGGGTCGGAGGGAAGGAGTTCTGCGCCATGGCCACACAAGCAGCGATGCCGCGGCACCGGCGTCGGCGCCGGACGCCCGCACGAGAGCACCACCCGCTCGCTCTGGTACTGCCCGCCCTGCTCGCCGTCACCGTCGGCATCTGGGCCGCGTCCATCCTGCGCTTCCAGAACGACGGAGTCGCCACCGGCGGCCAATGGGTCCTCGGCGTGATCAGCGCGGTGGTGTTCGGCGCCCTCGCGTTCGGGCTCGGCCGCATCCGGCACTCCCTGCCGCGCGAGATGCGCGCCTTGGCCTACGGAGCGCTGACCGCGGCGACCATCGGGTTCCTGACCAGCCTGGCCGGCAGCAGCGTGCTCAGGTCGGCGGGCATCGGTGTCGCTGTCGGCGTGGGTCTCGGGCTCGTGACGTTCTATTACGCCTACACACATGAGTGAGGGGCACCGGACCTGCGGATGAGTGCGTCACCGGACCCGTGTCCGCGGGTCCGGCCCGCTCTCCGGAGGCCCAGCACGTGTCCCCGCCCGAGAGCTGACCCCCGCCGGCCCACGGGGCCGGACCCTGCTCGCGCGGCCGCCGGACCCTGCCTCGGGCGGCCACCGGACCCGGCAGCTCCGGTGGTCACGCGAGCATCGGCGTCGACGGCCGGCCGCCGCAGGGCGCAGAGCGGTGCGGGGCTCGTGCCGCACCCACAGGCGGCGCCGCCGATAACGCCCGCCGAAAGGGAAACGCACGCGGGAGCGCGCGCCCCCGCCGGTGCCCGTCCGACAGGCTGCCCGTCCGGTCACCGGCAGGCTCCCGTCAGACCGTGCCCGCCTCGCCCCGCACCACCACGACCGGGCAGGGGGCGTGCTGGGTGAGGTGGAGCCCGACGGAGCCCAGCAGCGCCGCCTTGAAGCCGCTGTACCCGCGGTCCCCGACGACCAGCAGTGTCGCCCCCTCGGCGCGCTCCATCAGGGCCTGCGCCGGGTTGCCGATGAGGACCTTCCGGGTGATCGAGGCCGCGGCCTCGGCACCGAGGGTCTGCTCCAGCGTGTCGTCGAGGATCCTGCCCGCCATCGCCTCCGGGTCGAAGTCGGCGGGCAGGGCGGGCACCATGGCCGCCCAGCCGGCCGCCGGGTACTCCCAGCTGATGACGGCTTCCAGGGGCTCACCCGTGAGCCCGGCCTGTCGCACCGCCCAGCGCAGTGCCCGGATGGACGGCTCGGAGCCGTCCACCCCCACGACGATCCTGCCCGCCTTCGCCATTCCGCCACCTCCGTGGTTCATGAACCCGAACTCGGTTCAAGCCTACGGATAACCGACGAATGAACCCAGAACTAGGCAAACAGGTCGGCCGTGACCGCTTCCTCCGGCGCGCCCTGGGCCGGGACACCGATCGCGGGGGCCAGCATGCGGGCCAGCTCGCGGCCGGCCCGGGCGATGCGGTCCGGCAGTGCGGCGGTGAGCGCGTCGCCCGTGCCGCCCCAGTCCTCCGACGCCGCGTACACCGCCGTCGGCACGACCACGGCCCGCAGGTAGGCGAACAGCGGACGCAGGGCGTGCTCCAGCACCAGCGAGTGCCGGGCCGTCCCGCCGGTCGCCGCGATCAGGACGGGCTTGCCGCCGAGGGCGTCGGGCTCGATCAGGTCGAAGAACGACTTGAACAGCCCGCTGTACGAGGCCGTGAACACCGGCGTGACGGCGATCAGGGCATCCGCCCCGGTCACTGCTTCGATCGCCTCGTCGAGCGCGGGCGCGGGGAAGCCCGTCACGAAGTTGTTGGCGATCGGCACGGCCAGGTCGCGCAGCTCCACCACGCGGACCTCCACCGGACGTCCCGCGCCCGCGAGTTCGCGGCGTACCGACTCGGTGAGCCGGTCGGCGAGCAGCCGCGTGGACGACGGCACGCTCAGCCCGGCGGAGACGACGACGAGATTCAGCGGCTCGGCGGTGTGCGTCATGACGACTCCTTCGTGTCCCGGACGTCCGCGCCGCGGGCGTCGGTGTCCTGGGCGTCGCGGGCGGCGACGGCGGGGTGCAGGGGCGCGGTCTCGGGCACTCCGGCCGGCCGCAGGCGGGCGAACTCCTTGCGCAGCACCGGCACGACCTCCTCGCCGAGGATGTCGAGCTGCTCCAGCACCGTCTTCAGCGGAAGCCCGGCGTGGTCCATCAGGAACAGCTGGCGCTGGTAGTCGCCGACCGCGTCGCGGAAGCCGAGCGTGCGCTCGACGACCTGCTGCGGGGAGCCGACGGTCAGCGGCGTCTGCTCGGTGAAGTCCTCCAGCGACGGGCCGTGGCCGTAGACCGGCGCGTTGTCGAAGTAGGGGCGGAACTCCTTCACGGCGTCCTGCGAGTTGCGGCGCATGAACACCTGGCCGCCGAGCCCGACGATCGCCTGCTCGGGCGTGCCGTGCCCGTAGTGCGCGTAACGCTCGCGGTAGAGCGCGACCATCTTCCTGGTGTGGGACATGGGCCAGAAGATGTTGTTGTGGAAGAAGCCGTCGCCGTAGTACGCGGCCTGCTCGGCTATCTCGGGGGAGCGGATCGAGCCGTGCCAGACGAACGGCGGCACGCCGTCCAGCGGGCGCGGGGTCGCGGTGAAGCCCTGCAGCGCGCTGCGGAACTTCCCCTCCCAGTCGACCACGTCCTCCCTCCACAGCCTGTGGAGAAGCGCGTAGTTCTCGATGGCGAGCGGGATGCCCTGGCGGATGTCCTGCCCGAACCACGGATAGACCGGGCCGGTGTTGCCGCGGCCCATCATGAGGTCGACGCGCCCGTCGGCGATGTGCTGGAGGTAGGCGTAGTCCTCGGCGATCTTCACCGGGTCGTTGGTGGTGATCAGCGTGGTCGAGGTGGACAGGATCAGCCGGTCGGTCCTGGCCGCGAGGTGCCCGAGAAGGGTGGTGGGGGACGACGGCACGAAGGGCGGGTTGTGGTGCTCCCCCGTCGCGAAGACGTCCAGGCCGACCTCCTCCGCCTTCTCGGCGATGGCGATCGTGGCCTTGATCCGCTCGTGCTCGCTCGGCGTGCGGCCGGTGGTCGGGTCGGTCGTGACGTCCCCGACCGTGAAGATGCCGAACTGCATGGGGGCTCACCTCTCGGGACTGGGTGGTTGAATATTGAACTATACCCCCTAACCGAGTCCCTCCGGTCGGTATTCCGCCCCGGCCGCCCCGCCCCCGTACCCTGTCCCGTGGTCCCGCGCGGGGCCGGGACCCGAGGACCGGAGGCTGCCGTGGGCGGGCACGAGAGCGAGGAGTGGAAGGAGCGCGGCGTGGCGCTGCGCGTCTTCGTGTACGTGTTCGCGACCCACCTCTTCGCGGGTTTCGTGTGGCTCCTCTTCTACGTCGGTGAGCACGCGCAGAAGTGACCGCGCCGCCGGCTCGGCCGCCCGCGGGGTCAGCCGGTGCCGGCAGCGCCCGGGAAGAGCTGGCGGAAGGCGTCCGCCGACTCGGTGCCGGACCGGCCGAACGGCGCGTCGAAGTCCCACACCAGGAACAGCAGGAACGCGATCAGCGCGCTGAACAGCCCCGCCAGCAGCAGCTCGCGGAACGAGCGGCCGATCTGCATCGTGAAGATCAGCCCGACGGTGACGACGGCCCCGCTGATCAGGCCGAACCAGACGATGCCCGGCAGGGTCTCCTCGGCGCCCGAGGCACGGGCGTTGCGCGCGTCCTCGGCGGCGGCCACCTGGTCGAGGATCGGCAGGTACGCCTGCGCCTCCAGCTCGTTCGCCGGCTCGCGCTCCGCGACCGCGGTGCGCACGGTGGCCAGCAGCTCCGTCCCGCGCGGCGACAGCTCCTCGTGGTCGATCATCCGCGGCCACTCCTCCTGCACCACCTCCGTGACGTAGGCGTCGACGCTCGTCCGCAGCTGCTCGCGGAAGTCGGCCGGGTAGACCTGGGCGCGCTGGGTGACCTCGTGCAGCGCCTGGGCCTCGGCGCGCACGGCGTCCTGGGCCGCCCCGCGGGCCTCCCAGACGCCGGCGATGGCGAGGCCGAGCACGATCGCGTACACGACGCCGACCATCATCACCATGTACTCGAGGACATCGGGCGTCTCCTGCGTCCGGGCCGCCTCCATGTCGTCCGCGGAGCCCCGCGTCCCGCGCCGGCCGAGGAGTGTGACGACGAGGACGACGGCGCAGGCGGCCGCCATCACGATGGCGAGGAACAGCCATTCGGACATGGGGATCTCCCGGGGCGTGGTGAGGACGTGGGGCGGAAGAGGGCTCAGGCGCGGCCGCGCCGTGCGGCGGAACCGGAACGGGGGCGCAGCAGGGCCGCGGCGAGCACGGCCGGGGTCGTGGTGACCAGCATCAGCACGGTGAGGGGGGTGCCGTCGGCCTCGGGCCCCTGGCGAGCGGGCCGGTAGGCGCGGATGGCGGGCGCCGGCGCCCGCGGCGGGGCGGCGGCGGGCGGTTCGGCGGCGGGGGGCGGACGATCCGGCAGGGGGGCCGGTTGCCCGGGGCGTGGCGACGGCGGCTCACTCGCGGGCGGGGGCGCGGGCGCGGGCGCAGGGGCAGGCGGGGCCGGGGGCGCGGGCGGTTCGGGGGCCGGCGGCCGCGGTGCGGCGGGCGGCTTGGGCGGCTCGGGCGCAGGCGGCGCGGACGGCGCGGACGGCGTCGGTGGTACGGGAGGGGCGGTCGGCGGCGGCTTCGGGGGGAGGCAGTCCCCGATGTCGATCGTCACGCCGAGCCCGATCCCCACCGGTCCCGGAAGGGACACGGACACCGAGAGGACCGGCGGCGGCCGGTCCGCTTCCGCCCGCCGTCCGGGCGCGGACGCCGATGATCCGGCCCGCTCCGATCCGCTGGGGCTCTCGGACGCGGAGGCGGCGACGCCTGCCCCCTGTGCGCCGAGAACCACGACGATCCCGAGTGCGCTCACCTGCTGCCAACCCGCCACGGCGGACACGGTAGAGGCCGGGAACGCGGTCGTATGCCCAAGATCACCCGTATGGCTGATGAAAGCACTTTTTCGACCGCGGGGGTGATCGGGTTCGGCCGAGCGTGACCGAGCTCATTTTGCACTTTGTTGCAAAAGAGCCGGAGGGGCGGCTAGAACTTGACCGACGAGCCCGCGCGAGGAGGCGCCCCCGATGAGTACGAGCACTGCCCGGCCGACCCCGTACCCCCATCTGCTGAGCCCGCTCGACCTCGGGTTCACGACGCTGCCCAACCGGGTGCTCATGGGTTCCATGCACGTCGGCCTCGAAGAGGCGGAGAACGGCTTCGAGCGCATGGCCGCCTTCTACGCCGAGCGTGCCCGCGGCGGTGTCGGCCTGATCGTCACCGGCGGCATCGCGCCGAACGACCGCGGCCGCCCCTACGAGGGGGGCGCCAAGCTCACCGACCAGGACGAGGCCGCCCGGCACCGCGTCGTCACCGACGCCGTGCACGCCGAGGGCGGCCGGATCGCCATGCAGATCCTGCACTTCGGCCGGTACGCCTACCACCAGGACCTCGTCGCCCCGAGCGCGATCCAGGCCCCGATCAGCCCGTTCGTCCCGCACGAGCTCACCGACGCCGAGATCGAGGAGACGATCGAGGACTTCGTCCGCGCCGCCGTCCTCGCCAGGTCCGCCGGGTACGACGGCGTCGAGATCATGGGCTCCGAGGGCTACTTCATCAACGAGTTCATCGCGAGCGCCACCAACCACCGCACCGACCGCTGGGGCGGCTCGTACGAGAACCGCGTCCGGCTGCCCCTGGAGATCATCCGCCGCACCCGCGAGGCCGTCGGCGCCGACTTCATCCTGATCTACCGGCTCTCCATGCTCGACCTGGTGCCCGGCGGCTCCTCGCTCGAGGAGGTGATCACGCTCGCCAAGGCGGTCGAGGCCGCGGGCGTCACGATCATCAACACCGGCATCGGCTGGCACGAGGCCCGTATCCCCACGATCGCGACCTCGGTGCCGCGAGGCGCCTACACCTGGGTCACCCAGAAGCTGATGGGCGCGGTGTCCGTCCCGCTGGTGACCAGCAACCGCATCAACACCCCCGAGGTGGCGGAACAGTTGCTCGCCGACGGGTGCGCGGACATGGTCTCGATGGCACGGCCGTTCCTCGCCGACCCCGCGTTCGTGGCCAAGGCGCAGGCCGGACGGCCCGAGACCATCAACACCTGCATCGGCTGCAACCAGGCGTGCCTCGACCACACGTTCAGCCTCAAGATCACCTCCTGCCTGGTCAATCCCCGGGCCTGCCACGAGACCGAGCTCGTCCTCGCCCCCACCCGGCTGAAGAAGCGCGTCGCCGTCGTCGGAGCCGGACCCGCCGGACTGGCCTGCGCCGTCTCCGCCGCCGAACGCGGCCACGCCGTCACCCTGTTCGACGCGGCCGACGAGATCGGCGGCCAGCTGAACATCGCCAGGCGCGTCCCCGGCAAGCAGGAGTTCGACGAGACCCTGCGCTACTTCCGCACCCAGCTGGCCGAGCGCGGCGTCGACGTGCGCCTCGGCACCCGGGTCACCGCCGCCGACCTGTCGGCCGACGACTACGACGAGGTCGTGGTCGCCACCGGAGTGACACCGCGCGTCCCCGAGATCGCGGGCATCGACCACCCGAGCGTCGTCAGCTACCTCGACGTGCTGCGCGACGGCGCGCCGGTCGGGGAGCGCGTCGCGGTCGTCGGCGCGGGCGGCATCGGCTTCGACGTGGCCGAGTACCTCACCGACGGCGGCGAGGGCGCGAGCCTGGACGCGCAGACGTACTTCCGTCAGTGGGGCGTCGACACCTCGTACGCCGCGCCCGGCGGACTCACCGCGCCGAAGCGGCCCGCGCCGCCGCGCGCCGTGCACCTGCTCCAGCGCAAGACCAGCAAGGTCGGCGCCGGGCTCGGCAAGACGACCGGCTGGATCCATCGCACCGAGCTCAAGCACCGGGGGGTGACGATGACGGCCGGCGTGACGTACGAGCGGATCGACGACGAGGGCCTGCACATCACGGTCGACGGCGTCTCCTCCGTGCTGCCGGTCGACACGGTGGTGCTGTGCACCGGACAGGAGCC
Organism: Streptomyces sp. NPDC049597; assembly: GCF_040675505.1. NCBI lineage: Bacteria > Bacillati > Actinomycetota > Actinomycetes > Kitasatosporales > Streptomycetaceae > Streptomyces > Streptomyces sp. NPDC049597. The sequence continues at coordinate 75,592 of NZ_JBFAOY010000028.1, read as the reverse complement.
GCAGCGTTCGCTGTACGAGGAGCTGACCGCCGCGGGCCGCACGGTCCACCTCATCGGCGGCGCGGACGTGGCGGCCGAGCTGGACGCGAAGCGCGCCATCGACCAGGGCACCCGGCTCGCGGCCACCCTGTGAGAACGCGTCCCCGACGGCCCCGGCGAGGGGCCGACGGGGCGTCATGACCTCGGTGCACGGCCCGGGAGGCGAGGCGTTGGCGGGTGCCTCCCGGGCTGCCGCGCACGTGCCCACAGCCCGGTCACAGGGGTGGCATACGATGCGCACGACATTCATAAGACTTCCGTAAGAGGATGTACGCGTCATGCCAGTCCGCACCCCGTCCCGTTCCCTGCGCGGCATATCCGCCGTCGTCGCCCTGCTCGCGGTCGGTGCCGTGGGGTGCTCGGACGTCGTCGAGAGCGCCAAGGACGGCGCCGAGAAGGTGGCGCGCCAGCGGTCGGTCTTCCAGCTGAGCCCCGGTGACTGCTACAACCCCAACAGCAAGGCGGTCGAGGGCGAGGCGTTCACCATCGAGATGGTGCCCTGCGGCGAGCCGCACCAGGGGCAGGTCGTCGGCGAGTTCACGCTCGATGACGAGAAGGCGTTCCCCGGCAACGAGGCGATCTGGGCGATCGCCGACGAGCGGTGCCCGGCCGAGGCGGCCAAATTCGCCCCGGACACCTGGGCGGTCCCCGAGGGTGCCGAGATCTTCTATTACACGCCCACCAAGGAGAGCTGGTCGACCGGCGACCGCGCCGTGAGCTGCTCCTACACCAAGGAGAAGGGCACCCTCACCGGTTCGCTGAAGACCGCGGGCAGCGCGGGGCCCGAGCAGACCGCGTACCTCAAGGGCGCGAACGCCGTCTACGACGCGCTGTGGAACAACCAGCCCGAGGCGGAGAACGTCGAGGACGACCTCGCCGGCTACAAGGCGCAGGCCAAGGCCGTCGCCGCCGCCCTCGACGCGCACGTCAAGGGCCTGAAGGGCATCCAGGGCGCGGAGACCGGCAAGCTCCGCGCGCAGTTGGAGAAGACCGCCGGCCACTGGAAGAAGGCCGCGAACGCCGCCGACTCCGACGCGTTCTACATCGCCTACGACCCCGCCTTCACCGGTCTCGACCCGAACAAGACGGTCGCCGCCCGCAAGGAACTGGGCCTGGCCACCACCGTCCCGGCCGACGAGGCCGAGGTCTGGGCAGGCTGACGCCCCGCCGAGCGCGCCCGGCCCACGGGCCGGGCGCGCGGCACCCCCGGGCGGGGCGAGTCCTACGATGCGGCCATGTCCCTGCCCCACGCGATCCTCACGGCCCTGCTCGAGAAGCCTTCGTCGGGCCTGGAGCTGACGCGCCGGTTCGACCGGTCGATCGGCTACTTCTGGTCGGCGACCCACCAGCAGATCTACCGCGAGCTGGGAAAACTGGAGCAGGCCGGCCACATCAGGGCACTGCCGTCGGCACAGCCGACCCGCGGCCAGAAGAAGGAGTACGAGGTCCTGCCCGCGGGCCGGGAGGAACTGGCCGCCTGGACGGCCCGCTCCGAGGACCCGAAGACCGTACGAGACCCCCTGCTGCTGCGCCTGCGCGCGGCGGCGGTGGTCGGCGGCGCGGGCCTGGAGCGGGAACTCGTCCGTCATCTGGAGCTGCACCGCGCCCAGTTGGCCGACTACCAGGAGATCGAGGCGCGCGACTTCCCGCCGGAGCGCCGGATCACCCAGGAGGACCGGCTGCGTCATGTCGTCCTGCGGGCGGGCATCGAGCTGGAGACGTTCTGGACGAAATGGCTGACGGACACACTGGCGGAACTCGCGCCGGACGAGTCCCGGCCACGACGGATCCAGGCCGACGGCGGTGCGGGAGCCGGCCCCTCCTGACGCCGCCCCCACCCGGTCGGACGCGTCCGGGATGCGGGATGCCGCGGCGCGTGGGAGCGTCACCGCGTGGCTGACTCACTGATCGCCGCCTTCTGCGCGGCAGCGCTCGTCCTGCTCGGCAGGTCCGTCCTCGGCCTGCGCCGGGCCGGCGGCGGTAGCGACCCCTCCGCCGAGGCCCGTTCGGTGACCCTCGCGCTGTACGGCGGCGCGGTCGCGCTCGTGACGCTGGGGCTGTTCATCGCCCTGGCCTGATCCGGGGGCACAGCCCGCCGGTGCCGCGGACGAGCCCGCAACGGTCGCCGTCACGGCCGGTCCGAGCGGCCGGCCGTAGGTCCGGCGCGGTCGGCCACGGCCGGTTCGTGGACCCGGGCGACGTGACGGCCGCGCTCGACGACTCGGCGCGGCCCCGGATACGGTCCGGGCCGGACGGTGCCGTGGCTGCGACCACCGTCCGGCCCGGAGGTTCAGAGCGCGGGCACGGGCTCGTGCTCGCAGGCGCCGTCGATGCCGTACGTGTCCCAGGCCGGGAACGGGTCGTCGTGCGGCACCCGCTCGCCGTCCGCCATCAGGCACTCCTGCAGGGCGGCCCGCAACGCGTCGGCGCGCAGGTCCGTGCCGATGAAGACGAGTTCCTGGTCCTGCGTGCTGTCGGCGTCGCGCACGCCCGACGGCTCGAAGCGGGCCACGGAGCCCGCCTGCGACCACAGGCCGGTCACGGCGGGCCTGCTCGCCAGCCGGAAGAACCCCTTCGAGCGCAGGACCCGCCCGTACGCCCCGCCGTCGAGGCCCTCGGTGACGAAGTCCCACAACCGGCCCGGGTGGAAGGGCCGTCCGGCGCGGAAGACGGTGGAGGAGATCCCGTACTCCTCGGTCTCCGGCACGTGGTCGCCGTTGAGCTCCATGACCCAGCCCGGCGCCTGCTGAGCGCGCTCCAGGTCGAACAGCCCGGTGCCCAGCACCTCACCGACGCCGATCCGGCCGTGACGGGCGGGGACGACGCGCGCGACGGGGTTGAGGCGGGTGAGCGCGGCCCGCAGCCGTGCGGCGTCCTCGGGCCCGACGAGGTCGAGCTTGTTGAGCACGATGACGTCGGCGAACTCGATCTGGTCCATCAGCAGGTCGCTGACGGTGCGTTCGTCGTCCTCGTACTGGTCGAGGCCGCGTTCGGCGAGCCCGTCGCCGCTCGTCAGCTCGGGCAGGAAGTTCGCGGCGTCGACGACCGTGACCATGGTGTCCAGTCGGGCGACGTCCCCGAGGGTGGCGCCGTCGTCGCGGGGGAAGGCGAACGTCGCGGCCACGGGCATCGGCTCGGAGATGCCGCTGGACTCGATGAGCAGATGGTCGAAGCGGCCCTCGCGGGCCAGCCGGTCGACCTCCTCCAGCAGGTCGTCCCGCAGGGTGCAGCAGATGCACCCGTTGGTCATCTCGACCAGGCGCTCCTCGGTCCGCGACAGCGCGGCGTCGCCGCCGCGCACGAGGGCCGCGTCGATGTTGACCTCGCTCATGTCGTTGACGATGACGGCGACGCGCAGACCCTCGCGATTGCCGAGGACATGGTTGAGCAGGGTGGTCTTGCCCGCTCCGAGGAAGCCAGAGAGGACGGTCACGGGCAGCCGGCCGGTCATGCCGTCAGCCCTCGGGGTGCAGCAGACCGCGCTCGTAGGCCTTCACCAGCCGCTGCGGCACCAGGTAGGCGGAGCCGTCGACCGTGACGGGCACGAGCTGGGACGTCGTCGCCTTCCACTGGGCCCGGCGGTGGCGGGTGTTGCTGCGGGACATCTTCCGCTTGGGAACGGCCATGGGAATCCTCCTGGTGAGCGACCGCCCAGAGCTTACTTGAAAATGGTTCCCATTACTAACTGGTCGCGCGAGGCGCTCGGGTCGGGTCCGGCTCACGGCATGAATTTGATGAATGTCTATGTTGACACTCGTCGATACAGGTGGGACGCTTGCAGCGCAATACATCGACAAACATCGAAACACCGAGGAGTGGACCGATGAACGCGCCCGCCACCACCGACCTGCCCGTCGCCGTCGTCGGAGCCGGCCCCGTCGGCCTCGCCGCCGCGGCCCATCTGATCGAGCGGGGAATCGAACCGCTGGTGCTGGAGGCGGGCCCGGTCGCGGGTACCGCGGTGCGCGAGTGGGCGCACGTACGGCTGTTCTCCCCGTGGGCCGAGGTCATCGACCCGGCCGCCGAGAAGCTCCTGGCCCCCACCGGCTGGGTCAGGCCCGACGACGCCGCGTACCCGAGCGGCGGCGACTGGGCCGAGCGGTACCTCCAGCCGCTCGCCGACGTCCTCGGCGACAGGGTCCGGTACGGCACGACCGTCACCGGTGTGGCCCGCGCCGGCCGTGACCGCGTCGTCGACTCCGGTCGCGGGGAACAGCCCTTCACCGTGCACCTCGTCACCGCCGCCGGCACCGAGGAGCGGATCACCGTCCGGGCCGTCGTCGACGCCTCCGGCACCTGGACCACCCCCGGTCCCCTCGGCGGCGACGGCCTGCCCGCGCTCGGCGAAAGGACGGCAGCCGACCGGATCTCCTACCGCGTCCCCGACCTCAAGGACCCGGGCGTCCGCCCCCGTTACGCGGGCCGGCGCACGGCCGTCGTCGGCTCCGGGGCCTCCGCGTTCACCGCGCTGGCCACCCTCGCCGACCTGGCGAAGGAGGAGTCGGGCACGCACGCGCTGTGGGTGCTGCGCCGGGGCATCGGCGGGTCCACCTTCGGCGGCGGCGAGGCCGACCAGCTCCCCGCCCGCGGCGCGCTGGGCCTGGCCGCCAAGGCGGCGGTCGACGGCGGGTACGCATCCGCCCTCACCGGCTTCCGCACCGCCGCCGTCGAGCGGGAGGACGACGGGCGCCTCGTCCTGGTCTCCGACGACGGCCGCCGCACCGAGCCCGTCGACGAAGTCGTGGTCCTCACGGGCTTCCGCCCCGACCTCTCCTTCCTCGCCGAGCTCCGCCTCGGCCTCGACGAGCGCCTGCAGGCCCCTGCCGCACTGGCACCGCTGATCGACCCCAACGTCCACTCCTGCGGCACCGTCTACCCCCACGGGGCGGGCGAGCTCTCCCACCCCGAGCAGGACGTCTACCTGGTCGGCATGAAGTCCTACGGCCGCGCCCCGACCTTCCTGGCGATGACCGGGTACGAGCAGACCCGCTCGATCGCCGCCGCCCTCGCCGGGGACACGGCCGCGGCCGAGCGCGTCGAACTGACCCTCCCGGAGACCGGTGTGTGCGGCGGCGCGGGCCTGTTCGACGAGCCCGAGGCAGTCGCGGAAGCCGGGGCCGCCGGCGGCTGCTGCGGGGCCGGGGCAACGCTCCGGATCGGTGCGCCGGGCGCGGACGCCGGCACCTCCGGCGGCTGCTGACCGCCGTGAGCCGGATCCGGCCGCGCGCGGCCTCGACCGGGACGGGGGACCGGACGAGGCCACGCGCCGCCCTCCCGGCCCTCTGCGCCACCCAGATCACCGGGTGGGGCGTCCTCTACTACGCCTTCCCCGTCCTCAACTCCGCCGTCACCGCCGACACCGGCTGGTCGCCGGCCGCCACCACGGCGGCCTTCTCCGCCGCCCTGCTCGTGTCGGCCGTCGCCGGCGTGCCCATCGGCCGCGTCCTCGACGCCCGCGGCCCCCGCGCGGTGATGACCGGCGGCTCCGTCCTGGCGGTCGCGGGTCTGCTCGTGGTCGCCCGCGCCCCCGGCCTCGCCGTGTTCACGGCGGGCTGGCTGCTGGTCGGCGTGGCGATGGCCGCCACCTTCTACCAGCCCGCCTTCGCCGCGCTCACACGCTGGTGGGGCGCGGAGCGCGTCCGGGCCCTGACGACCGTCACGATCGCGGGCGGCCTCGCCTCCACGGTCTTCGCCCCCCTGACCGCCGTACTCGCCGAGCACCTCTCCTGGCGCGCCACCTACGCCGTACTCGCCGGAGTCCTGGCCGTCGTCACCGTCCCCGCCCATGCCCTCGCGCTGCGGGGTCCCTGGCCGCCCGCCCCTCAGCAGGCGGTCCGGCCCGCGTGCGACGCACCGGACCCCGCTCCGGGCGCCGTGACGAGGAGCCGCCCCTTCCTGCTGCTGGCGGCCGCCTTCACTCTGTCCGGGTTCGCGATGCACTGCGTGGTCGTCGCCCTCGTCCCGCTCCTCACCGAACGGGGCGTCTCCACCACGGCCGCCGCCTGGGCCCTCGGCCTCGGCGGCGCGGGGCAGACGCTCGGCCGCACGCTGTACGGGGCCGTCGCGCGACGCACCGGCGTCCGCGCCCGTACGGCCGCCTTCATCGCGGCGGGCGGTGCCACGACCGCGGCGCTCGCGGTGGTTCCCGGGCCGTATCCGCTGCTCGTGACCATCGCCGTCGCGGCGGGCGCGGTCCGCGGCAATCTGACCCTGCTCCAGGCGACCGCGGTCACCGACCGCTGGGGTGCGACCCGTTACGCCCACCGGTCGGCGCTGCTCGCCGTCCCGGTCACCCTCGCCGGAGCGTCGGCGCCCTTCGCGGGCGCCGCGCTGGCGGGTGCGTTCGGCGGCCACGCGGGGCTGTTCGCGGTCCTCGCGGGGGTGTCGGCGCTCGGCGCGTGCCTGGCGCTCGGGACCGCGACGCGGGGCTCGCCACCGCGGACGGCCCTCCGCCGACGGGCAGCGGCGGAGGCCTCGTAGGCCTCCGCCGAGGGCGCGTCAGTCGTCCTTGTCGTGCTTCCCGCCGTCCTGCTCGCCCTTCTCGCCGGACTGCTTCCCGTCGTCGCCGGCGCCCTCCGGTTCCTTGGGCTGTTCGGCGGAGGGGCTCTCCACGACGGGGCTCTGGGGGCTCTCGGCGGGGGCGCCGTCCGCGCCGCCGGTGAGGGACTCGGTGACCGCGGGACCCGGCTCGCCCGTCACCGGTGTGTCCGCCGGGCTCTCCTCGGGCGCGAACACCGCCATCCCGATCAGCAGCGCGGTGGCGAAGGCAAGGGCTCCTGCCACCACCGCGGTCACCCTCGGGCGACGCCGGGCGAGCGCCCGCAGAGCGGGGCGTGTGCCGGACGCGGGGGCGGTTCCGGGCAGCATGTACGTGGTGGCGGGGCCCGGTTGTGAGCCGACCGGACGTGGGGCGGCGGCGTGCCGGGCGGGATGCGGCGGGACGGATTGCGGCGGGACGGGCCGTGCCTGCACGGGCTGCGGCGTGGGCATGGGCTCGGAGCGCCCCTGCCAGGCGCCGGAGGCGAACCATGCGGCGACCTCGTCCGCGGTCGGCCGGTCCTGCGGCTGCTTCGCCAGCATGACCAGCAGGTAGTTCTGGAACGCGGGCGACAGCCCGATGCCGAGCTCCAGCGGCGGCAGGGGCGCCGCGTCGATGTGCAGGTAGAGCGTCGCGGTGGCGGTGTCGGCCTTGAACGGAGGCCGCCCCGTGAGCAGTTGGTACAGCACGCAGCCGAGGGAGTACACGTCCGACGCGGGCTCCGCGGTACGGCCGAGGGCGCGTTCCGGGGCGAGGTACAGGCTCGTACCGACGATCTGGCCCGCGGTGGTCAGCGCGGCCGACGGGTCGTCGACGAAACGGGCGATGCCGAAGTCGCCGATCTTAACGACGCCCTCGGCGTCGGAGAGCAGGTTGCCCGGCTTGATGTCCCGGTGGACGATGCCCTGCCGGTGGGCGGACGCGAGCCCTGCCGCGGCCTGGGCCGCGACGGCAGCGACCCGCTCCGGCGTCAGCGGCCCGCCGTCGGTCAGTTCCTCGGCCAGGCTCCGGCCCTCGACCAGCTCCATCACCAGGTAGAAGCGGCCGTCCCACGTCCCGAAGTCGAACACCGAGACGACACCGGGGTGGTTGAGGCGCGCCGCGGTCTGCGCCTCCATGCGGAACCGGGCGGCCGCCCGGGCATCGGCCTGCTCCCCGAGGAGCAGCTTGACGGCCACGGGCCGGCCGAGCACCTCGTCGGTGCCCCGCCAGACCTCCCCCATGCCGCCCTGCCCAATGCGGGCATCCAACCGGTATCGATCAGCCACCAGCACCTGCTGCACCAAAACCTCACTCCGGACCTGTCGCGAGCCGCCCTCGGCCTCCGCAAGGAGAATCGGTGAAGGAGTCGGGGCACCGTAAGCCTAGCCAGCCGTGACGGGTGCCCCGGACGCGGCGGGTGCCCAGGCGCATTGCCATGGGCGCAACGCTCCGGGCGTCCGCGCTTCCACGGCCCTGAGGCCAACACCCCGCCACGGCAGGCGATTCCCGTGCGGCCGCGTCGAACCGGCGGCCACGACGGGCCGGTTCACACCGGCCTGCGGAGGCCTGGGCGACGGGTGCGGGGCGAGGGCCGCCGGGCTCCGGGCAGCGGAACGGAGGGCCGGTCGAGGGCCGTCAACCCGGCGCCATGACCGCCCGGTTGTCCACGTCCTCTGCGCAACGCCCGCTGAAGTTCCACGTGTGTGGTGTGGCGCACCGCTCCCATCACACGGATGCGTCGTGAACGGGCCGGCATTCTCCCGGACGGCGGTGGCAGACAACGGGTTTCCGCTTGTCCCTCTTGTCAGGCGTGGACAGTCGCCGCGGCAACGCCGCGCCCGGATGCGTCCGAGGCACACCTCGGCCGGCCGTCTCACGCGCTGACGCGTACGAGCGCGAGCGTGATGTTGTCGGGACCGCCGGCCTCGATGGCCGCCTTCCAGAGTTCGAAGGCGGCCCGGCCGTCGTCGTGCACCCGCAGCAGGTCGCCGATCGTCTCGTCCGGCACCGGGTCGGTCAGCCCGTCGCTGCAGACCAGGTAGCGGTCCCCGCCGGCCAGCGCGGAGGCCGCGACGTGGGGCGTGACGGCGCGGAACGCGGGTGTGCCGCCGAGCGTCTGGGTCACCACCGACGTGGTGCGCCGGCCCGGCGGCGGGGGCGGGCTGTCGTCCACGCTCACCTGGCGCAGCCCGTCGCCCGTCGCGTCGTACACCTTGCTGTCGCCGACGTTGAACGTCAGCAGTGACTCGGCCAGCAGCACGGCGCCGGCGACGGTGGTCCCCATGGTGAAGAGCTCCGGCTCGGAGTCGGCGGCCGAGAACACCTCGTGGTTGCACAGCTCCACGGCATCACGGACGGCCTCCTCGTCGTCCAGGGAGGGGCCGAGCGAGGCGAGGCGGCGGACGACCAGCGCGCTGGCCACCTCGCCGCCCGGCTGTCCGCCGAGTCCGTCGGCGACCGCGACGACGAGTGGCCTGCCGAGGGGGAACAGCAGGGTCTGCGGATTCTCGGTGACCGTCCCGCACAGCGTCCACGGGCCGACGACCAGGCTGTCCTCGTTGTGGTCGCGGATCAGTCCCGCATGGCTCAGGGCGGTCACGGCGGTGTAGGGCATGTCGGCTCCGGCCTCCTCGTCACGGAAGGCGTGTCCCTCACTCCATTGTCACGCCGCAGGGCGCGGGACCGGGCCGGTCAGACCGTGCGCACCGTCGCGCCCACCGCGCTCAGCGCGTCGGTCTCCTCCCGCGGGGCGGCCTCGTCGGTGACGACGGCGTGCAGCGCGGACGCGGGCGCGACGAAGGCGAGGGCCGTACGGGAGAGCTTGGCGGCGTCCGCCACGGCGATCACCCGGCGGGCCGACGCGATCGCGGTGCGCTTGACGGCCGCGTCGTCCAGGTCGTACGCGGTCAGGCCGTTCTCCGCGTTCAGTCCGCAGCAGCCGACGACCGCCGTGTCGAAGCGCAGCGCGGACAGCGACGCCAGGGTCAGGGGCCCGGTCAGCGCGAGCTCGCCGGGCCGTGGGCGGCCGCCGGGGACGAGGAGGGTCAGCCGCGGGGCACCGGTCAGGGCGTTCACCGCGTGCAGGGACAGGGGCATCACGGTCAGCCGGCGGTGCTCGAGGGCGCGCGCCACCTCCAGGCAGGTGGTGCCGCTGTCGAGGACGACGGACTCGCCGTCGGCGATCAGTCCGGCGACCTCGGCGGCGATGCGCCGTTTGGTGTCGAGTCCGTCCTGTGCCCGCAGCGCGAACGGAGGCTCCTCGCCGCGCAGCAGAAGGCTGCGCGCGCCGCCTCGGTAGCGCTCCAGGACTCCCTGCGCGGCCAGCAGCTCCAGGTCGCGTCGGATCGTCATCTCCGACGTGCCGGTCAGGCCTGCCAGCTCCGCGACGCCGATACGGCCGGCCTCGCGCACGGCCTCGGTGATCTGACGGAGCCGGTCACTGTTCGGTGTACTCGCCACGCCCCGATGCAACACCAATGATGAGCGAAAGGCAAGTTTACGAACACCATAGGTGTTCGATATGTTCGCAGCCATGGAGACATCACTGCGGAAGGGCCGTGCGGCGACCTTCGGGTACTTCGCCCTGAACGGCTTCCTGCTGGGCATGTGGGTGGTGCACATCCCGGCCGTCGAGCACCGGGCGGGCATCAGCCACGCCGTGCTCGGCTGGCTCCTCCTGATGCTGGGACTGGGGGCGTTCGCGGGGATGCAGGCCGCCGGCCCGCTCACCGACCGGGCCGGCGCCCGTACGGTGGTCCCGCTCGGGGCGGCGCTGTGCAGCGCGGCCGTGGTCCTGCCCGGCCTCGCCACGAACGCCTGGACGCTCGGCGGGGCGCTGCTGCTGCTCGGGTTCGGCAACGGATGCCTCGACGTGAGCATGAACGCCCACGCCGTCCAGGTCGAACGGGGCTACGGACGGCCCGTCATGTCGGCCTTCCACGCCACCTTCTCCATCGGCGGCGTTCTGGCCGCGCTGATCGGCGCCCGCACGCTGAGCTGGGGCTGGAGCCCCGCCGTGACCCTCGGCGCGGCGGCGGTCCTCGGGCTCGTCGCGGCCGCGGCCGCCGCCGGCGCACTGCTGCGGCCCGAACGCGCCGACGCGGAGGAGCCGGCGGCCGGTGCGCCGTCCCGGCGCCGGACTCCCCGGCGCATCTGGTTCCTCGCCGCTCTCGCACTGATGCTGATGCTCTGTGAAGGCGTGGCCAACGACTGGAGCGTGCTGCACCTCCGGGACGTCCTCGACGCGCCGGACGCCACCGCGGCCCTCGCCTACGGCGCCTTCTCCACCGCCATGACCGCCGGCCGGCTGCTGGCCGACCGGGTGGCCGCCCGGGTCGGCCCGGTGGCCGTCCTCCGCCACGGTGCCGCCGTGGCCGCGCTGGGTCTCACCACCGCGGCGCTGTCCCCTTGGGTGCCGCTCGCCCTCGCCGGCTGGGCCGTGTTCGGGGCCGGTCTGTCCGGGTGCATCCCCCAGCTGTTCAGCGCCGCGGGCCATGCCGACCCGAACGCCGCGGGCGCCAACGTCTCGCGCGTCGCCGGCCTCGGCTACCTCGGCATGCTCGCCGGACCCGCCGTGATCGGACCGCTCACCCACCTCGTCCCGCTCAATCTCACCTTCTTCCTGCCCGTCGCCTTCTGCGTCGTGGCCGCCTGCACGGCCGGCGTGCTGCGCACCCAGAGCCCCGCTCCAGCCGCCGAACCGCAGACCGAGAGGGTGTGAGGACGGGTCGCCGCAGCGAGAGCGGGTGGCCGTCACCGGCACCCAACCGCCCCGGAACGTCATCGCCCGCGCCCACGCGCCGGGCCCGGGGCACGGCGGGCCGGAGCGCCGGACCGCGAGCGTGGCGTCCGGCCAGCTGCCCGCGGTCGCACCCGCCCGTCGCCATGAGCCGGGCGGCACCGCCCGACCGGGCACGGCCTGCCTGAGGTCCGGCGGCCGAACCGCCTACCGCCGAGCCGGACGTGCCCCCGGACGGCGCGCCGACCCGGATCACCGCCGAGCCGGACGCGCCTGCCCGGGAGGGGCGACCACCGCCCGGCGGGCACGGCGGACGCAGTCACCCGCCGAGCCGGCAGGGCACCGCGTGCCTGAGGTCCGGCGGCCGAACCGCCCACCGCCGAGCCGGACCGCGCCCCCCGGACGGCGCGCCGCGGGCGGTACCGCGCGGCGCGCCGACCCCGATCACCTCCGGTACGACCCCAGGTGGTGCACCGTCACCGTGTCCAGCCTCGCCGAGCCGCCCTCCGCGAAGAGTTCCACACCGTCTCCGGCCTCGTCCGGGAAGATCTGGTCCGTGACGACCGCCTCGCCCCGGCCGCCGAACACCTCCACCGAGGACCAGTCGAGAAGGATGCGCAGCCTGACCTTCCCGTCCCTGGCCTTCAGCGGGGCGCGCTGCACTCCGGGGAAGTCGCTGCTGAAGTCGACCGTGCCGGACCGCGTGCGGTCGACGTACAGCTCCTGCGTCCCGGCGTCGTAGCCGATGACGGTCTCCTGGCCGCCGGGGCCGGTGCGGACCTTGAGGCCGAACCGTTCGGCGTCCCGCAGGGAGAACGTGGCGTCGATGTCCAGCGCCTTTCCGTCGGCGCGCCCGCCGGCCAGCGGCGCCGAGCCGTCGGTGACGTCCACGTCCGCCGCGCTCACCACGGGCCCTTCGCGCAGCGAGGCGACCGTCCGCACCGGCTGCTGGGTCAGCCGGATGCGGCCGTCGACCGTGCGCAGCGCCATCTCGCGGGGGATGCTCTGCGCACTGCGCCACGGCGAGGTGGGGATGTGGTTGCCGTACTGCCAGTTGTTCATCCAGCCGATCATGTGGCGCCTGCCGTCCGGCGCGTCCTCCCACGACACGGCCGCGTAGTAGTCCTTGCCGTGGTCGACCCACTGCGCGCGCCGCACCGAGGACACCGCGGGCTCGTCGGCGGCGACGAACCGGTCGGCGATGATGTGACCCCACCCCCCGGTGTTCATGTCGACGAGCTGGATCCGCGCCTGCTTGCCCGCATGGGCCCGCAGGTCGAACGACGCCCAGTCCAGCGCGCCGCTGTCCGAGCCGGTGACGCTCTGCACGACCTTCCCGTCCACGAGCAGATTGACGGAGGTCTCGGTCGAGCGGGGCCGGGCGGGGGTGTCGGACAGCATGACGTGGTCGACGTTGATGTGACCCCAGCCGCCGGTGTTGTTGTCCACGATCTCGATACGCGCCGTCCGGCCGGCCAGCTCCCGCACGTCCCACGACGCCCAGTCGAGCGCCTCGGAGTCCTTTCCGGTCGCACTGCGCACGATCTCGCCGTCGACGATCAGGCGCACCGCGGTCGGTGCGTCGGTGGAGGAGGGGTGCCGGCCGCCGCCGATCAGGAAGTTGACGTATCCCTTGTCGATGGTGAATTCGGGGGAGGTGAGCGTGCCGGTGGTCGAGTCGCCGCGGAGGAACGTGTTCACCAGCCCGCTGCCGAGATGACCGGAGACCGGGTGCTGGCCGGGCAGCGTGCCGGCGGCCGGGCCGTCGCCGAACGCCTCGCCGGTCGCGGTCCAGTCCCCGTATCCGTCGCCCTCGAAGTCGGCGAGGACGGTGCCGGCGGGAGGCGGGAGCGGGCTGTCGGTCAGGACGGCGTCCGGGTCGTGCGGATGACGTCCGCCGCCCACCTTGAAGTTGACGTACGGGCTGGTCACGGTGAACGCCGGGGACGTGAGCGTGCCGGTGGCGGCGTCGTCGCCGTGGAAGCTGTCGGCGTAGCCCGTGCCCTCGACTCCCGTGACGCCCGGCGGCGCGTCCTGCGGCAGCTTCTCGGGCCCGTCACCGAACGCCGTGCCGGTCGTCTCCCATCTGCCGTCCGCGGAGTCGTAGTCGGATCCCTCGAAGTCCTGCATCACGAGGCCGGCCGGCGGTGTGTAGGAGCCGTCGTCGTCGGGGACGAACCGCTTGCCGTCGAAGTCGCCCACGAAGTACTGGGCGGCCGAACCTCCGGCGATGCCACCGGGGTTGATGTTGACGACGAGGACCCACTTGACCCGGTCGCGGTCGCCGTCGACGGGCAGCGGGAACAGGTCCGGACACTCCCACACGCCGCCCACCGCGCCCTGCGGGCCGAAGTCGCTGAGGTGCGTCCAGTGCTTGAGGTCCTTGGAGGAGTAGAACCGCACCTTGTGCTCGGTGGACAGCGACACGGTCATCAGCCAGCTCCTGGTCGGAGCGTGCCACTGGACCTTCGGGTCGCGGAACTCCTTCGACCCGATGTCGAGCACCGGGTTGCCCGCGTACTTCGTCCAGGTGCGGCCGCGGTCGGTGCTGTACGCGAGTGACTGGGCCTGCTTGCCGCCGTCCTTGTAGGCGCTGGTGTACACGGCGACCATGGCGGGGTTCTCCCGGGTGCCGAAGCCCGAGGTGTTGTCCCGGTCGACGACGGCGCTGCCGGAGAAGACCATCTCCTCGTCGTCGTGCGGGATGGCGAGCGGAAGCTCCTCCCAGTGCACCAGGTCCTTGCTGACGGCGTGGCCCCAGGACATGTTGCCCCAGGTGTTGCCGCTCGGGTTGTACTGGTAGAAGAGGTGGTACTCGCCCTTGAAGTAGACCAGCCCGTTGGGGTCGTTCATCCAGTTCTTCGCCGGGCTGAAGTGGAACTGGGGCCGGTGGGGCTCGGTGAACGGCGGGCGGTCGGCGGCGAAGGAATGCGGCGCGACGGCCGTCGAGGTGAGGGCACAAACGGTGGCCACGGCGGCGAGCAGCCGCACGGGGGTACGCCGGACAACACGTCCAGAGCTCATGGCGTCTCCTGTGGTGCGGACCGTCCGGAGCACGGAGCGCCGCGAGGCGAGGGGGGTGCGCCGCGGTGCGGGGAAGGCCCGCCGAGTCGGGGATCCCGGTGCCGGACCGGGATGGCAACGGTCCGGCAACCGGGTGTCATCGCTGACATGTGTCAGCGTTGACATCAGCTGGCCAGATGATGTGCACGCCGTCACAGATGAGTCAACGGTCCGGACGGAATTGCTCCGGCGGGAACACGCGGGAACCGGCCGGGTGAACCGGCCGCGAACGTATACGCGTTCACTCGGATGCGACGGCGTCGACCGGCGTCAGCTGGTGCCCCCACGGGGGGTTGGGGCCCGCGACGGCGCAGGTCAGGGCGGCGACGCGGACGGCGAAGGCGCACGCGTCCGCGACGTCGTCGACGCGCAGGCCGTCGAGCCGTCCGCCGAGCAGCCCGCGGGAGCCGAGGTGGTGGAGGAAGCCCGCCGTGAACGAGTCGCCCGCGCCCACGGTGTCGACGACCCGCGCGGCCGGCGCCGGCACCTCGACCCGCTTCCCGTCCAGCGAGGCCAGGGCGCCCCGGGCGCCCCGGGTCAGGACGACCAGCCGTACGCCGGCCGCGTGCCAGGTGTCGCAGGCGCGGTCGGGAGCAGTGCCCGGCAGCAGCAGCTCCAGGTCCTCCTCGCTGAGCCGGAGGATGTCGGCGGCCGCGCACCAGCGGGGCAGCCGCTGCCGGTAGACGTCCGGACGGACCAGCAGCGGTCGTACGTTGGGGTCCAGGGAGACGGTCGCCGTCGTGGCGGCCCGGGCCAGGAACTCCTCGACCGCGGGCGCGCCCGGATCCCGCACCAGCGCCAGGGAGCCGGAGTGCAGGCAGGCGGAGTCGTCCGGGCCGGCCGCCGCCAGTTCGGCGCGTGTCCACTGCCAGTCGGCGGTGCCCTCGGCGTGGAAGGAGTACGCGGCCTGGCCCTGGTCGTCCAGTTCGGCGACTGCCAGGGTGCTGGGCTCGGCGGCCCGGACCGCGCCGGACAGGTCGACGCCGGACGCCTCCAGATGGGCACGGAAGAGGCGGCCGAAGACGTCCTGGGAGAGCCGTGTGAGGAAGCGCGCCGGCGTGCCGAGGCGGGCGAGGGCGACGGCCGTGTTCGCGGGGCCGCCGCCCGGCAGGACCCGCAGGGAGAGTTCGGCCGGGGCGGGCGGGGGCGAGGTGAAGGCGTCGGCGACGCATTCACCCAGGACGGTGACCTGCTGCGGGCGCATGGCTGCTTCTCTCTTCGGGGGCCTGGAATGCGGGGACGGGTCGTGCCGCTCGGGCGGGCGGGGGTTCGCACCGCTGCGTACGTTGCCGATTTGTGACGGTCCCAAGGCATTGACGTTGCCGGGAAGCGGAGTCCATCATCCTCGACAAGCGGTGTCAACGATGACATAAGTCAGCGATGACACGGCGGAGCAACCGCGTTCGTCCTCCTCTCCGGAGCCTCCGGGCTCCGCAGCACCGCAGCTCGCCGCGCCCTCGTCACCAGGCCTCCGGCGCTCGCCCGAACCCGCAGGGAGTCGTCCCATGTCCCGCAGCACTCGCACCGTTCCCGGTCTCGCCCGAGTGACCGCCTGCGCCGCCGTCGCGGCCCTGTCCCTGACGGCCTGCGGCTCCGGTTCCGGCGCCCAGGGCGGAGGCGGCGGTCAGGTGAAGGTCGGCCTGATCACCAAGACGGACACCAACCCGTTCTTCGTGAAGATGAAGGAGGGCGCCGAGCAGGCGGCCAAGAAGAGCGGCGTCGAACTGGTCAGTGCGGCCGGAAAGTTCGACGGGGACAACGCGGGCCAGGTCACCGCCGTGGAGAACATGGTGGCCTCCGGCGTGAAGGGCATCCTCATCACGCCGAACGACTCCAAGGCGATCGTCCCCGCGCTGGAGAAGGCGCGCGCCAAGGGCATCCTCGTGATCGCGCTGGACAGCCCGACCGAGCCGCAGGACGCCACGGACGCCCTCTTCGCCACCGACAACCTCAAGGCCGGCGAGCTGATCGGCGCGTACGCCAAGGCGGCCATGGCCGGCAAGCCGGCGAAGATCGCGATGCTGGACCTGGCGCCCGGCGTGGCCGTGGGCGTCCAGCGCCACAACGGCTTCCTCAAGGGCTTCGGCATCGCCGAGGGCGACCCGGCCGTCGTGTGCGCCCAGGACACCGGCGGCGACCAGGCCAAGGGCCAGACGGCCATGGAGAACTGCCTGCAGAAGGCGCCCGACGTGAACGTCGTCTACACCATCAACGAGCCGGCGGCGCTCGGCGCGTACACGGCGCTCAAGGCCAAGGGGCTGGAGAAGAAGGTGCTGGTCCTCTCGGTCGACGGCGGCTGCACGGGCACGCGGGCGGTCAAGGAGGGGAAGATCGCGGCGACGTCGCAGCAGTACCCGCTGAAGATGGCGGCCCAGGGCGTCCAGGCCGTGGCCGACTTCGCCAAGAACGGGAAGAAGGCGTCCGGTTACACGGACACCGGCGTCACGCTCGTGACGGACAAGCCGCAGACGGGAGTCGACGCGAAGGACACGGCGTTCGGCCTGGAGAACTGCTGGGGCTGACGCCCGGCACCGCCGTCGGTCCGGTGACGCGGAGCCGGCCTGACCCCCGGGCTCGCGGACCAAGGGACCGCGGGGCCGGGCCCGCCCGGACCGGCCCGGAGCCGTCGGGCCCGGCCCCGAGCCCGCCCGGCCCCGGCCCCGCCTGGCCCGGTCGGCCCGGGCGAGGACCGCCGGCCGGCAGCCCCAGGCGGCGGGACCGCACGGATCCGGCCGACCACCGCCCCCGGCGGGGCGCACGCCGAGTGAGGCCGCCCCGCCGGGACGAGCCCGGACGCCGGCACCGAGCGAGCCCCGGCCCCGCCCGGACCCGCCCTGGCCCGGCCCGAACCCGGCCCCGAGCCAGCCGCGGCCCGGCCCGACCGGGCCCCGGACCCGCCCTGGCCCGAACCTGGCGCCCCCGCCCCCGGCGCACTCCCGACCGATCCGCCCCCGTACCCACCCACTGGCAAGGATCACGATGACTGCCACGTCCACCGCCACCCCGCCCACACCCACACCGACCCCCTACGCCCAGCTCAAGGGGCCGACCACGGTCCGCAGGGTGCTCACGGCGCCCACCGCCGGGCCGCTCGCGGCACTCGTGCTGGCCTGCCTCTTCTTCTCCCTCTCCACCGAGCAGTTCCTGACCGGCGGGAACTTCTCCCTGATCGTTCAGCAGGTCATGGTCGTGGGCACGCTCGCCATCGGCCAGACGCTGATCATCCTGACGGCCGGGATCGACCTCTCGTGCGGTGCCGTGATGGCGTTCGGCAGCATCGTCATCGCCAAGATGGCGGCGGAGGGCTCCCTGTCCCCCCTCGCCGCCATCGCCCTCGGTCTGGTCGTCTGCGGAGGCTTCGGCCTCGTCAACGGCCTGCTGGTGCAGCTGATCCCGCTGCCGCCGTTCATCGTCACGCTCGGCATGCTGAACGTGGCGTTCGCCCTGACCCACATCTACTCGGCCGAGCAGACGGTCACCAACCTGCCCGCCCCGCTCACCGCACTCGGCGAGACGTTCCCGCTGGGCAACACCGACATCACGTACGGCTCGCTGGTGACCATCGCCCTGTTCCTGCTCTTCGCCTACGCGCTGAGCAGCACGTCCTGGGGCCGCCACGTGTACGCGCTCGGCAACAGCCCCGAAGCCGCCCGCCTCAACGGCATCCGCACCTCCCGGCTGACCATCGGCATCTACACCCTGGCCGGACTCGTCTACGGGATCGCCGCCCTGCTGCTGATCTCCCGCACCGGCGTCGGCGACCCGCAGGCCGGTCAGACCGACAACCTGGACAGCATCACCGCCGTCGTACTGGGCGGCACCAGCCTCTTCGGCGGACGCGGCGCCGTCCTCGGCACCTTCATCGGCGTCCTCATCGTCGGCGTCTTCCGCAACGGCCTCCAGCTGATGGGCGTCGCCTCGATCTACCAGACCCTGATCACCGGGGCGCTGGTGATCCTGGCCGTGACCGTCGACCAGATCTCCCGGAAGAAGGCCCGATGAACACGACCACCCCCGTGCTCCAGGCCCGCGGCCTGGTCAAGCGGTACGGCCATGTCACCGCCATCGACGGCGCCGACTTCGACCTGCTGCCCGGCGAGGTCCTCGCCGTCATCGGCGACAACGGCGCCGGCAAGACGAGCCTGATCAAGGCACTCACCGGCGCCCTCGTCCCGGACGAGGGGGAGATACGGCTGAACGGCGAGCCC
Source organism: Streptomyces sp. NPDC049597 (assembly GCF_040675505.1). Taxonomy (NCBI): domain Bacteria; kingdom Bacillati; phylum Actinomycetota; class Actinomycetes; order Kitasatosporales; family Streptomycetaceae; genus Streptomyces; species Streptomyces sp. NPDC049597. Next base: position 57,024 of record NZ_JBFAOY010000028.1, on the reverse strand, counting down.
ATCCGGTTCACCGGCCCGCAAAGCGCCCGGCAGCACGGCATCGAGACCGTCTACCAGGACCTCGCCGTCGCCGCGTCGATGGACATCGCCTCCAACATGTTCCTCGGACGCGAGCTGCGCCGGGCCGGCTTCCTCGGCAGCGTGCTGCGCATGCTCGACAAGAAGCGGATGCGGCAGGAGGCCGCGGCCCACATGGCCGACCTCAAGATCGGTCTGCGGTCCCTGACCCAGCCGGTGGAGACCCTCTCCGGCGGCCAGCGCCAGGCCGTGGCGGTCGCGCGGTCCGTGGCCTGGGCCAAGAGCGTCGTCGTGATGGACGAGCCGACGGCCGCGCTGGGCGTCAAGGAGTCCGGCCAGGTCCTCGACCTGATCCGCCGGGTCCGCGACAAGGGCATGCCCGTGGTCCTGATCAGCCACAACATGCCGCACGTCTTCGAGATCGCCGACCGTATCCACGTCCACCGGCTCGGCCGGCGCGAGGCGCTCATCAAGCCGTCCGACTACTCGATGGCCGAGGTCGTGGCCATCATGACGGGCGCACTGAGTGTGCGCGAGGGCGGCGGTACTGTCGTGGCGGACACGGACGCCGCAAAAGCGGCCGGAGTCTCCGCCCACTGACACAGCATCCCTCCGGCGGGTCCCGGCCGGCTCATGGCCGGGACCACCGGGCCGCACACACAGGAACGGTGACACATGGCCGCGACACGACGCCCGACCCTCGCCGATGTGGCCCGCGAGGTGGGCGTCAGCGCCAAAACGGTCTCACGGGTGCTCAACGAGGACGGGCCGAGCTCACCGCAGACCAGGGAGCGGGTGCTCGCCGCCGTGGCGAAGCTCGGCTTCCAGCCCAACCTGATGGCCCGCAACATCCGCGTCGGCGGCCCCGACACCACCATCGGCCTGATCGTCCCCGACCTCGGCAACCCGTTCTTCGGCACGGTCGCGGGCGGGATCGAGGACACGGTGCGGGACAGGGGGCTGACGCTCCTGATGGGTTCGTCCGCCGACGACCCGGAGCGCGAACGGACCCTGATCCAGACGTTCCTCGCGCGGCGCGTCAGCGTGCTGATGGTCGTGCCGGCGTTCGGCGCCGACCACACCTACCTCAAGGCCCAGCGCGCGGCCGGCCTGCCGGTGGTCTTCCTGGACCGCCCGGGCGTGGGGATGTCCGCCGACTGCGTCGTCAGCTCGAACCGGTCCGGCGCCCAGGAAGGCGTCGCGCACCTCGTCGAGCGCGGCCACCGGCGCATCGGCTTCGTCGGTGACCTGCCCACGAGGCTGTACACGCGCCGCGAGCGCCTCGCCGGCTACCGCGCCGCCCTGGAGGACGTGGGCATCGCCTACGACCGCGCGCTGGTGACCGGCGCCCACGACCAGAGCGCGGCGGCCGCGGTCACCACGCGCCTGCTGTCCCTGCCGGAACCTCCCACCGCGCTGTTCGCCGGGAACAACATCGTGGCGCTCGGCGTCGTGGCGGAACTCGCCCGCACCGGCCGCAGGGACGTCGCCCTGGTCACCTTCGACGACCTGCCGCTCGCGGAGGTGCTGGAACCGGCCCTGACGGTGGTGGCTCAGAACCCGTCGGCCCTGGGCACGGCGGCGGCCACGACGGCGCTGTCCCGCCTGGACGGCGACCGCACCCGCGCCCGTACGGTCACGATCCCGACCCGTCTGGTCCCGCGGGGCTCGGGCGAACTGCCGGTGCGAGGCGACTGAGACGCCGTGGCCTCGGGCCGTCAGTCGTGCGACGCGCCCGGCCCTCCCGGGCGCGGATCGAGACACCGCGAGCCCGGCCCTCCCGGGCGCGGATCGAGACGCCGCGCGCCCGGCCCTCCCGGGGCGCGGATCGAGACACCGCGAGCCCGGCCCTCCCGGGCGCGGATCGAGACGCCGCGCGCCCGGCCGGGTTCAGTCAGGCTCCGCGACCATGCCGAGCACCAGCGCCAGGCGTCTCTTGGGCACCGAGCCGAACTTCCGGCGGACGTTCATCACGTAGTTGCGCGTGGTGCCGACCGAGATGCCCAGCCGGTCGGCGATCTCCACCGCGGTGAAGCCCTGGGCCGCGAGCACCGCGACCTCGCGCTCGCGCGGAGTGAGCCCGGCGTTCACCTGGTGGCGCTGGTTCTCCGGGACGTGGAGCAGCCCCCGGTGCAGGGCCCGGTCGCGGGCGAGCGCGGCCAGCGATCTGTCGGCTCCCGCCGAGGCCAGGAGCTCGGCGGCCCGGTCGCGTGCGCGGGCCAGTTCAGGCGCGGAGGGGGCGACCCGGGCGGCGGCGTGGTAGGCGCGGCCGGCGGTGATGGGCTCGCCCATCTCGGCGAGGGCGTCGGCGCCCGCGATCAGCGAGGCCCAGCCGCGCCTGCCCGCGAGGTGTCCCTCGACGAGAGAACGCATCGCGGCGGCGCGCGGATAGGGCGCCCAGAACCCTGACATGGCGGCGGCCTCCTCCCGCGCCGCGTCGGGTGCGATCTCGGTCAGGGCGAGCAGGGCGTCCTCCCAGCCGAAGTGGTGCTCCGACTCCCGCGCCCTCCGCAGGATCTTCGGCAGCCCGCGCGCCGGACGCGGCTCGCGGCGCGCATGGCGTACGTACGCGAGGGTCGCCGCCGCACTCGCGCCGCACGGGGGCGAGGTCGCGTACGCCACCTCGACGACCGCCTCGAGGTCGTCGTGCGGGAGGCGGCGGGCCGTCTCGAACGTGACCGCGGCGGCGACAGCGCTGCCGAGTTCGCGGACGCCCGGTGCGGCGCCCGCCATCGCGACCGTGGCCTGCTCGCTGGCGATGTCGAGGTGTCCCGTACGGTGGCGCACGAGCGCCTCGACCGCCGCGAACTTGTTCACCCAGGGCCCTCGGCCCACCACCCGGCCGCGGCCGACGGCCTCCAGGGCGGTCGGGTAGTCCCCGACGTAGGCGCAGGTCAGCGCCCAGTTCAGGTAGTTGAGCGAGGCGATCTCGCCGGTGACCGCGTCGAGGTCGGCCGGCAGCAGCGAGGCGGCCTGACGCCAGCGGTGGGGTGCGCGCCTGCGTCCCCGGTAGGTCTCGCCTGCGGCCAGCATGCCGGCGACGAGGGCGATGATCCACGGCTCGCCGGACTGCCGGGCCAGGGTCAGCGCACGGCGGGCGAGTTCACGCCGGTAGGAGGGGCTCAGGCCGGCGTCGGCGGGGAAGGACATGCGGCTCAGGGCGAGCGCCTGTCCCCCTATGTCTCCTGCCGCGGTGAACTCGAAGAGGGCCCGGGTGCCGTACTCGGCCATCGCCTTGCCCCGCGCGGCCCGTGCCTGTGCGAGAAACACCGCACCGCGTGCGCGGGGGGTGTGGCACGCGGCGGCCAACTCGTCGAGCAGCGCCCAGGGGGCGGGGCCGGGCGCTCCCCACCGGGTGAGCATGGAAGCCATCTCGGCGAGAGCGACCCGGTCGTCGTCGGCGAGCCGCGGCGCCTGCGCGAGGGCGCCCCGCAGTGTTTCGAGACCGAGGTCGGCCCGGCCGCGGAGCGCGGCCAACTCGGCCTTGCGGACGTGTTCCTGAACGGTCGTCGATACGTTCTCGGCGAAGGACGCATGGGACGGGCCCGGAGGGAGCGGGCGCGCCGCGGACGCATTGTCGCTCATGGTTGAAGCAAGAATAGGTGCAGTTCTTGGATTGTCCAGGGGCCGGAACCGAGGCTTTCATTTGCGTCGACGGACCGCGGCCGTCGCATCGCTTCCAGCCGAGGACTGCCCATGAACGCATCCCGCACGTCGGTCGTGTCCGCGCTCACCGCTGCGCTGGTGGCGACACCGAAGCCCGCCGCCTCCGCGACCGAGGACCCGCCGGCCGGTCCGGTGCCGGCCGTCGCCGGTGACGTCCCGCAGGAGTCCACGGACGTACGGCGTGGCCTGCCGGCCCTGCCGCCCATCGATGAACAGTCCGCGCCCGGGCCGGCGCTGCCGAAGTCCGCCCCGGCCCGCATATCGCGGAGAGCTACCTGGGACACCAGCTCCGGGACGCCTCGGACCGTGCGGGCGCCCGCTGGACACCTGACCGGTCCTCAGGCCGGCGAAGCGACCGCCGTCGCGGGGGACCGGCTGCAGGCGCACCGCGCGGCGTCCGGCCTGTCGGCCGCGGACGTCGAGGCGCTCGCTGTGCGGCCTGACCATGAACTCCCGTGCGGCGCACGGGCGGTGAGTTGCCCGCAGACCGCCGCCGGCGTCGAGGCCGTGCGCGGCGGTGTGACGACGGTGGCCGTGGCCGAGGACGGCCGGGGGCTGCCCTCTGCCGGTGACCGGGTGCTCATCGGCGGCCCGCTCGCCGGGTTCGACACGTCGCTTTCCCCGCCGTCCGGCTCTCTGCTGCTGCCGACAGGCCGGACCCTGCTCCACCTGCACGGCGCCCACCGCCAGTTCACCCTCACCGCGCGGCAGGCCGGCTGACCATCGGTGCTCCCGTCCGTCACCCAGGAGAGGAACACATGTCCCGCAACCGCAGATTCACTCTGGCCGCGTCGCTTCTCGGCGCCGCCACCCTGTTGAGCACGTCGGCCGGCCTCGCGCATGCCGGCGCCGGCGACCCGCTGAGAGGCGACCAGTGGGGCCTGGACCAGGTCCGCGCCGAACAGGCGTGGCCCACCAGCACCGGCACGGGTGCCGTTGTCGCCGTCGTCGACACCGGGGTGGACCTGACCCACCCCGACCTGAAGGCCAACCTGGTGCCCGGCGCCACGTTCACCGACTGCGGCAAGGCGGGCGGGCCGTGCGGGAACGGCGACTTCCGCGGCCCCGACGGGCAGAACAACGGCGACGAGCACGGCACCCACGTCGCGGGCATCGTGGCCGCCGTCGCGGGCAACGGCACCGGCGTCGCCGGTGTCGCGCCGAACGCCGGGATCATGCCGGTGAAGGTGCTGGAGGAGGGCAGCGGCACCTTCGAGGACATAGCCGCCGGCATACGGTGGGCGGTGGACCACGGCGCCGACGTGATCAACATGAGCCTCGGCGGGCTGGCGGGAACGCAGGTCCTCACCATCACCGGCCTGGAGTCGTCGGTGACCGAAGCGATCGCGTACGCCAACGCGCAGGGCACGTCGGTCATCGTGGCCGCCGGCAACTCCGCCACCCCGGCCTGCAACACCCCGGCGTGGGAGCCCGGGGCGATCTGCGTCGCCTCGACCGACCGCAACGAGCTGAAGAGCTGGTTCTCCGAACTCCCGAACAAGCCCGACCTCAAGGCCGTCGCAGCTCCCGGCGGCGCGGGACTCCTCTCCTGCGAGGACGACATCGTGTCCACCGTGCCGGTCGGCACCGGATCCGCTGCCTGCGGCCAGAAGGACTACGACTACTACGCCGGCACGTCCATGGCCACACCGCACGTGGCGGGTGTCGCCGCCCTGCTCTTCGCCCAGGGCCGGACCCTGTCGAACGTCGAGGACGCGCTCCTCGACACGGCCCGCCAGCCGGGCACCGGCCTGACGGGTGTCTACTCACCGGCCTACGGCTGGGGCGTCGTGGACGCCGCGGCCGCGGTGAAGTCGGCCGGCGCGACCACGGGCAACAGCCGCAAGAAGCACTGAACCGACCCGCCTGTGCATGCCGTGTCGAGCGGTGTGCGGACCGACGGCGAGTGGTGGGACCTCAACGGCGTCTGCCGAGTCCGGTCGGGTGCGCATCCCACACCCACCGGCCCAGCGAGAAAGCCCCTGACCAGAACGGATGGTTGGGGGCTCTCGTCTCTCTCTTCCCTGCGAGCGACTGTTGTTCGTGTGGCTTCCTGATCGATGGAGCATGCGAGGCGCACGGTTCACGTCGGGGTCCTCGCTGTGGTCTTCCGGGATGTACCGCAGCTGGTTCAGTCGGCGATGTCCCCGACCGCTGACGGCACCTTGGCAGCGGGTGGGAGCGCCGGAACGTACGGTGCCGGAGCGATTTCCGCGGGCTGTGGGGCGGCTCCCGCAACGGGCTGCCGTGCCCGGTCCCCACGACGCTTGCCCCTGAACACGCGCCACACCCCGCGAGACTCCCGACCTTTGAGGACGCGGCCCCCGCCGCCGAGTTCACTGAAGCGGGTGGCGGCCTGCTGGTGCGCACTGAGGGCCTCGTCGAACCGCCGTACCTGTTGCAGGGCGGCGCCCAGGTTGTTCAGTGCCTGACCCTCGCCGTTGTGGTCGCCGAGTTCGCTGAAGCGGTCGGCGGCGTCCTGGTGGGCGTCGATGGCTTCGTCGAACCGCCGTACCTGTTGCAGGGCGGCACCGAGGTTGTTCAGTGCCTGACCTTCGCGGTGGCGGTCGCCGAGTTCGCTGAAGCGGTCGGCGGCGTACTGGTGAGCTTCGATGGCTTCGTCGAACCGCCGGACCTGCTGCAGAGCGGCCCCCAAGTTGTTCAGCGCCTGTCCTTCTCCGTCGCGATCACCGAGTTTGGTGAAAAGACTCGCGGCCTGCTGGTGGGCAGAAATCGCCCCGTCGAACCGCCTCACCTGCTGGAGAGCGGCGCCCAGGTTGTTCAGTGCCTGGCCTTCGCGGTGGAGGTCACCGAGTTCGGTGAAACGATCGGCGGCCTGCTGGTGGGCGTCGATGGCTTCGTCGAACCGCCGCATCTGCTGCAGAGCGGCGCCGAGGTTGTTCAGCGCCCGGCCCTCGCCATGGAGGTCACCGAGCTCGGTGAAACGGTCGACGGCCTGCTGGTGGGCGTCGATGGCTTCGTCGAACCGCCCCACCTGCTGCAGAGCGGCACCGAGGTTGTTCAGCGCCTGACCTTCGCCGTGGCGTTCGCCGAGCTCACGGCAGATGGCGAGGTCCTGCTGGTGGGCCGCTATCGCACCGTCGAACCGCTGCACCTGCTGCAGAGCGGTGCCGAGACTGTTCAGCACCCGGCCCTCGCCGTGGCGTTCGCCGAGCTCACGGCAGATCGTAAGGTCCTGCATGTTCTCTCCAGGAGTGTCGCGCGCTCCCGCCCCCACAGCCTGTGGCTCACGTCGAGCAACGGCGTGACAGGACGGGCAACCCGTTCATGCTGACACTCTCAGTGATCAGTCCGGCCTTGAGCGCTGCAACCGGTCCGGTGTCGACCACCCCCAGCCGGATGGCATATTCGCCTGTCCGGCGTAAGCGAAACGGCCGCTGCACCGTGGTGATGCATAAGGTCACGGAGTAGCGGCGTTGACGCGCCGACGGGCGAGGGCGATCACGGCTCGTACATGTGCCACCCCGTCGCGCGGGTGATGCCGGCGGCGTAGCCCGCTGTGGCGGGAGAGCGCCGACGCGGTGGCGGTGCGGATGCCGGCGCGGTCCATACCGGTGCGGTGGTGAGGTCAGCCGGGAGGACGCAGCCCCGCCAGGGTCACGGTGACCAGCCGCCGGACGGCTTCTTCGGACGGCAGGTCGCCGGCTGCGGCGAGGGCGTGGAGGCAGTAGCGCGCGAGTTCGGCGGGGGCGACGTCGTCCCGGAGGGCACCGGTCGCTGCCACGTCGTGCAGGAGCTCCCGGAAGAGGTCGAGGAGCAGCTGCTGGGCGTGGTCGGCGTGCTCGCCTCGGTGCAGGAGCGCCGCCAGTTCCTCGGTGCCGTGGCGGCGGCGGTGGTGGCAGATGAACGCGTACTGCTCCAGCACCGCTTCGAGCCTCTCGGCTGGGCCGCCGGGCCGGTTCCGGAGTTCGGCGAGGTGTGCGAGGTGGCCGGCGACGTGGCGCTCGTGGTGAGCGGCCAGGATCGCTGCGACGTCGGGGAAGTACTTGTACAGCGTCGCCCGTCCGATGCCGGTCTTCTCGGCGATCTGCGTCATGGTCACCGACATCAGTCCGTGCTCCGTCACCAGCGCCCAGGTGTTCTCCAGGATCGCCTCCCGGACGGCGTTGCGGTGCGTCTCGATCGTCTCGTTCCACAGCTTCGGCACCACGCCATTGTACGGGGTGACGCTGAGGTGACGTTTTGACGTGTGGTAGACACAGTGTCTCGTAAACTGATGCTGTCCGAAAGGCATCGCTGACCACGCCCGCCGGAGGACTCCCATGGTCGAGTCACCTCGCCACCCCGACCCCGGGGCAGGGCCTGACCGCGGTGTGCCCCCTGGCATGCCGCGCTGGGTCAAGTGGCCCGCGATCGTCATCGCCGCCGTGGTCCTGCTGTTCCTCGTCCTGAAGTTGACCGGCCATGGTGGCGAGCACCGCCCTGGCCGACACATGTCCGGCGGCGGCGCCTCGATCAGTGGCGTCACGCAGGAGTACGCACCGCCCACCGAGCACGCACGGGCCACGGAGGGCACCGGCAGCCACGGTCCGTCCCGGTGGAGCCTTCGATGATCATGTCGCCGCCCCTGCGCAAGGTCGTGCTCACCCTGCACGTGACGACCTCGCTCGGATGGCTCGGCGCGGTCGCCGCCTACGTGGCGCTGGACGTCGCGGCCCTGACCGGTCAGGACGTCCAGACGGTGCGGAGCGCCTACCTGGCGATGGAGATGATCGCCTGGTACGTCGTCGTCCCGCTGGCTCTCGCGTCCGCCCTCATCGGGCTGATCAACGCGCTGGGCACCTCGTGGGGGCTGTTGCGGCACTACTGGGTCGTGGTCAAGTTCCTGCTCGCGCTTCTCGCCGCCGCCGTCCTGCTGGTGGAGACGCGGACCATCAGCTCCATGGCCGATGCCGCAGCCGTCGGCGCCGACCCGCGCGACCTGCCGGGCACACTCCCCCATTCCGTCGGCGGCCTGGTCGTCCTGGTCGTCATCACGATCCTCTCGGTGTTCAAGCCGCGGGGCCTGACCCGGTACGGGTGGCGCAAGCAGGAGCAGCAGCGGCGTGACGAGCGCGCGCAACGTCCGGTCTCCGCGGAGCAGTAGAAACAGGACGCAGTCGGCGGATGCGGCTGCTCGCGGCGGGGACGTGGCTCGCCGTCCGGCTTGACGCTCGACGCACCCGTGGCTGCCCGGTCGGTCGTGCCTGCCGCGGCCGTCCGCTCGGCGGCACAATTCCCGACCCCTTCCGGAATACCCCCGGGCCGTATATTGTCTCAGCCGTCGTAGATACCCCTAGGGGGTATGGGCCTCAGTGAAGGGCAGAGCAATGTCGACCGTCAATCAACGGCGTTGGTGGGCACTCCTCGTGCTCGCCGCCGCCCAGTTCATGGTGATCATGGACACGTCCATCATTGGTGTGGCGCTTCCCGAGATGCAGCGTGACCTGGGCTTCTCCCAAGGTGACCTGCAGTGGGTGTTCAACGCCTACGCCATCGCCTTCGGCGGTCTGCTGCTGCTGGGCGGCCGCCTGTCCGACCTGCTGGGAGCCCGGCGGATCTTCGTCTCCGGCTGGGTGGTGCTGACCGCCGGCTCGGTGGTCGCCGCGGCCGCGAGCACCGCGTGGGTCGAGATCGCGGGCCGGGCGGTGCAGGGCGTGGGAGGCGCGCTGATCGCGCCGGCGTCGATGACGCTGCTGATGATGCTGTTCGGGCACAACCCCCGGGAGATGGGCAAGGCACTCGCCCTGTACGGCGCTGCCGCGCCGGCCGGCGGCACCGCGGGCGTGTTCCTCGGCGGTGTGTTCACCGAGTGGGCGAGCTGGCCCTGGGTCTTCATCGTCTACATCCCGATCGGCGTCGCCACCCTGCTGGCCACCGGACTGCTCCCGGCCGTCGCCGGTCGGCGCGGCTCCGTGGACGTCCTCGGAGCGGTGTCGGTCACCGCCGGTCTCGCGCTCGCGGTGTTCGCGATCGTCCGCGCTCCCGAGGTCGGCTGGGGCGACGCGCAGACCGTCCTGGAACTCGTCGCCGCCGCCGTGCTGCTGGTGCTGTTCCTGGTCATCCAGAAGTCGGCCAAGGCGCCGCTCATGCCGCTCGGTGTCTGGCGTACTCCGGGCCTCGGCGTCTCGAACGTGGCGATGACGCTGCTGGGAGCCGCTTGGATCCCCATGTGGTACTTCCTCAACCTCTACCTCCAGCAGGTACTTGGGTACGGGGCGTTCGCCAGCGGCGCCGCGCTGCTGCCCATGACCGGGCTGCTGATGATCTTCATGACGCTCATCACCGCCCGGCTCCTGGGCCGCTTCGGGGCCAAGCCGCTGACCGTGGGCGGTCTGCTGGTCCTCTCCGTGGGCCTGGTGTGGCTGTCGGCCGTCGAGCCGACCGGCACCTTCGTGATCGACGTACTGCCCGCTTCGCTCGTCGCGGCGACGGGGATGTCGCTGGCCTACATCCCGGCGATGATGTCGGCGATCTCCGGCGTACCGCAGGAGCAGGCCGGTCTGGCCTCGGGCATCGTCAACACCACCTACCAGGTGGGCTCCGCCCTCGGCCTGGCCGCGCTCACCGCACTCGCCACATCCCAGGGTGCGGGCAGACTCGGGGACCTGCCCGCGCTGACCGACGGCTTCAGCTCCGCCTTCCTCGGCGCCGCAGCGGTCGCCGCGGCGGGGGGCGTATTCACCGCACTGCTGATGCGCGGTCGGGGGTCGGAGGCAGCGGCTCGGGCCGAGGAGCCGGCGGCCACGTCGGGCGAGCGCGTGGGCTCCTGACCGGTGGACCGCTGTCCGGCGTCGCGAGCAGAAAAATCCCGGGGACCACTCGACACCAACGGCGTCGAGTGGCCCTCTTCTCATGTCAGTGGTAAGCGTGGGCGACCGCGTGGCCCTTGCCGCGGCCGATCATCCACTTGTTCACCGGGGTGGTGATGAAGAAGGCGACGACGAAGCCGCCCAGCAGCGCCGACCAGAACAGCCCGTCCGAGAGATGGGCGTCCAAGGCGCCGGGAGTCAGGGCGATGATGAGGTTGTCCACCAGTTCCATGATGGCGATGGACACGGTGTCGGCGGCGAGGGCGACGCGGATCGCGGCCCTCAGGCTCAGGCCAGCTCTGCGCACGGCGTACAGAGTGAACGAGTAGCCGAAGAGGAACGCCAGAGCGATGGCCAGCACCATGGTCGGCACGTTGTTCCACATCAGGGCCGTGCCGATGACCATGCCCAGGATCTCGCCCAGCGCGCAGCCGGTCAGGCAGTGCGCCGTCGCCTTCGCCGCGGTACCCCAGGAGGCCCCGCCGGCACCATGACCGTGTTGATCACGCTCATGCGCCGCATGCTCCCGCGCCTGCTCCTGGGCGGAGCGGTTGGTCTGGTGAGGGGTGTGATCCATGCGGTCCATGACGTCCTCCCTCTCACCTACCAGTGTGTGCCGGGCCCGACGGTCCGGCATCGCATGGAGGAAGAGGTGGCGGGGGCGCCCGGGAGCCGCCCCCGCCGTGCGGCCTGAGCGATCAGCTCTTGCCGAGCAGCTCGTTCATCCGCGTGATCTCGGCACTCTGCGACGTGATGATGTCGCCGGCCATGTCCTTGGCAGGCTGGTAGGCGCCCCCGGACTGCTCGGTCTCCGCCATCTCGACCGCGCCCTCATGGTGCTTGACCATCATCTCCAGGAAGGCGGTGTCGAACGCCTTGCCCGAGGACTTCTCCAGCCTGTCCATCTCCTCGGGCGTCATCATGCCGGACATGGAGTGGCCGGCGTGCTCTCCGCTCTCTTCCTCCTCGGGGACCGCCTCGCCCCAGGAGGTGAGCCATCCGGACAGGGTCTTGATCTCCGGATCCTGCGCCTTCTTGATCTCCGCGGCCAGCTTCTTGACCTCGGCGGAGCCGGCCCGGGTCTCCGCCAGCTCGGCCATCTCCACCGCCTGCCGGTGGTGGGGGATCATGCCCTTCGCGAAGGTGACGTCGGCGGCGTTGTGCTCGCCCTGCCGGGCGGGAGCGGACGCGCTGGGCGAGGCGCTCCTGCTGTGGCCGTCGTGGCCGGACGGGTTGTCATCTCCTCCGCCGCAGGCGGCGAGTACGGCGGCGGCGGTGGCCGTGGCCGCGACAGCGGCGGCACGGCGGATCAGGGAACGGTGTGCGGTCATGGTGGTGCGACTCCTGTGTAGTGCGCTGAATCAGGCATGGCTCTCACGGCGGCACCGAACAAGGGGTACGGGTCCGCCGGGGCGCGCCTATATGCGCAGGAGCTGCAGTTCGCTCAACGAGGGCGGGGCACGGCCGGTCGCCGGCGCGCCGGGCAGGAGAGGCGCCGTGTCAGGGGCCGCGCAGGTGACCACCCCGGTCGCGGCCAGGGCGGGAAGCGCGGGCGCCGTACTCGTGCCGCCTGCCGCGCAGGTGGTGTCGGCATGCTCGGCGTGCCCGCCCGTGCCTGTGTCACCGTGATCGACGTGGGAGCAGTCCTCGCAGGCCATGTCGGTGTGGGACGCGGCCGATGGCGTGGTGCCGTGGTGTGAATCGGCTGCCGCCGAGTGGTGCGGAACAGGGGACGCAACAGCGGGGCCCAAGCCGTGCATGGCAAGGACACCGGCCAGCACGGCCAGCACCAGCAGCACGTACGCCCGCGCCCCATGGGGCCGGGCAGCATGCCATCCCTGCCGACTCATGCCCGCATCGTAATCGGGGGCCGGCTCGCGTCATGCCAGGGGGCTCGACGGTCTCCGGACCCTACGAGTCCTTACTGACCGCTGAGGGGAAGCGGCCCTGTGGCCCTGTGGCATGGGCCGACCCTCTCGATGCGAACGACCGGCAGGACGGTCGGGGAGGTCCGTCGGCCCGGTCGGCCAAGTCGGCCGGTCGCCTGGGGGCAGTGGCGGTCGGCTGCGGTCGCGGTGGTTGCTGTACTTTCCCTGCTGTCAGGTTGGGCGAGCTCATGGGAGGGCACGTGAGCCGCATTCGCTCGCTCCTTCACCACGGCATCGCAGCGACTCTCGGGGCCGCTACGGTGTTCGTCCTGGCCAGTCGGTTGCTGCCCGCGTGGCCTGCAGCGGCTGCACTCGCTGTGTCCTTCATCCTGCTGCTGCCGAAGAAGCCGTGGCTCGTCGCGGCGTTCTGCGGCGGTGCCGCTCTGGTGATGGTCACGTGGTCGGTGATGTGGTCGTTCGCTGATTGGAGCTGTGCGAGCGATGTCAACGGGGCAATCGTCGAGCACGACTGCGGTGAGCCACCGCCTTCGAACGTGAGCCGCTGAGGTCGAAAGGCAAACCGTCGCGGCGCGAGTCACCACGATTGCCGCGGCTCGGGCTGTTCTACAGCAGCGTCAACTGTCTGGTAGGAAGCAGCCATGGATGCTGCACTGATCGGACTGGCAAGCACAACGGTGGGCGCCGCGGCAGGATTTGGAGGCGCATGGCTTGCACAGCGCGGACAGCTGCGTATCCAGCATGAACAGCGAGTCCATGCAGAACAGGTCCGCTGGCTGGATGACAAGAAGGGCCTGTACCGGGACCTCTTGATCACTCTGTACGGCTGGCACGACTCCCTCGTCTCCATCGTGAAGGACGAGGACGACGGCAAGCTGCTCGACTACCGGTCGGCAGCTTACAAGTGGATCGTCGAAGCGTCCCTCATAGCCGACGAGGCGGTCCGTTCCGCTGTGAGTGACGTGCATCGTGCCCTGCTCAGTGCACAGTCCGCGATCTTCGAGGGCACCTCGACGACGGACCGATCGCCCCTTCAATCCGTGGGAGATGGTCTCTCGGTACTGGAAGACGCGCTGCGGGCCGAACTGGCCCTCCCAGGGCGTGTGGGTTCGCGGCCCTTGCCGGCCCGCCGCCGCAGAACGGCCGGACCGATCACTGGGAGACCCTGACGCCCGCGTCGACCGTCGACAGCGGGTCACGGAAGGGCACGTCGAACACGCAAGGCTATAAGGCTCGCAGGCAGTCGCAGGCGTACCGTCGGCCTGATCGCAGGGGGTGGGAGACAGTGCTGTACGCACACGAGGTGATCCTGAACGAACTCGCCCAAGGGCTGAGAACGACGGCTGAGGGTGTCGAGTGGTTCGAGCGCCTGTCGGAGGAAGACCAGCGCAAGACCCTGCATGCGCTGGTCCTGTTCTGCGGGCAGGCCCGTGCACGCGAGGAGGATGTGCCAGAGAGCATCGCGCGCTCTGGCATCCGGCACACCCACACGCCTGCGGTGATGCTCACGAAGTGGCGCTTCGGGATGGAAGCCCTTCCTGACCATGAGCTCACGAAGTCGTTTCGCCTCCTCGTCGCTCTCTTCAGCATCGCGGACACTCGCAGGCGGACGCTGCACTGCGTCGGCGGATGCGGCCACGAGTGGCACAACTTGTCGGCTCAGGCAGAGGTTTCAACCTAGAGCTACCTCTTGCCCTGGAGTCCTGCCGGGGATGTTGGCGACCTGCGTCTTCGTTGGTTCGGGGGCCGGCCGGGTGCCCCTAGCTGGTCCTCGGCCGTCCCTCGATGGCCCTCGGACGGCCCGGAGTAACTGCGTTGATGACGCGGCGCTTGTGTCATAGCGGGGGGATACGGTGCAGCCACGTCTGAATATTGCGTTGGGGGAGGGGCCTTGGGAGCCAAAACCGGTCTGCTCGTGTACGCCGACGGCGATGTACCCGACCTGCTGCGGCACGTGGGCGCGGCGGACTTGGAGCAGACGTCCGTGATGATTCGGCGTCTCAATCCAGGGTGCGAGATCGAGGAGAGCAAGGGCTCGAATCTGTACGACGGCGTATATCCCAAGGATGGAACGACCTATGCCGCGAGCTGGCCCGGCGTGGACATCGTCTGTGACCGGCGCATGATGATCGATTCCCCCTCACAGCTCCCTGGGCATCTCGTCGCGGCGAGTGCCGGCCGACGGTTGGTCCTGCACGCCATGCACAGCGTGGTCGACTGGCTGGCGTTCGCTGTATGGGAGGACGGACGTCTCATCCGATCTCTGAGCCTGTCACCGGACGACGGGATCATCGAGAACATCGGGGAACCGCTCCCCTTCGAAGCTCCCTACTGGGCCGGGAACCGTCCGGCGGACGTCATTCCATGGCCGGGTGAGGAAGAGGAGCCGTACGCACTGCCCTTTCATCCTCTGGAGCTTGGCGAAGATGCGCTGCGTGCACTCTGCGGCTTCATCCAGGAGGGCATGCCGGAGCCGGGGGACGTCGACGCGGAGAACATCGAACTCCACGGCTTCCTCGTACGAGACCCGAAGGACCCCGACCCGGCCGAGAAGGCAGCAGAGATGCGAAGAGCGGTGGCAGCAATGGGGCCGCCGAAGTTCTACAGGATGGGAACCGACGGCGTGCTGATCGAGCAGGACGGCCTATAGAGCGGCTCGACTCGACGGGGCCGAGACCACCGTCGCCAAGAGCTACCGCCTGCTGAAGGCCATACTGGAGACCCCCGTCGGGGACGAGCTGATCCGCCGCAACCCCTGCCACGTCCGGGGTGCGGGCGAGGAGCCAGCTGCCGAACGTCCCGTTGCCACCGTCGACCAGGTCGACGCTCTCACCGACGCACGATCTTCGTCACACCGGGCAGGCACACTCTGACGACCCGGTCCGGCGCGACCCTGAAGGACACGCCGGTGCGGGCCGGGCAGTCGACCGAGCGGGCCGCGCTGATCTATCGGCACTCGAACGTCGAGCGTCAGCGGGAGGTCTCGACAGGCTCGTCCGGCAGCGGCGTGATGCAGTGGAGGCCTCAGCATCTGGCACGGATGTGGCACGAGACGCTAAGCGCGGTCTGGACAACGCGCGGTCTGGACAACAAAGAAGCCCCGGGCCGCTGGCCTGGGGCTTTCTCGTGGAGCGGGTGACGGGAATCGAACCCGCGCTCTGAGCTTGGGAATCACCGTGCCTTTGGGCGTAGTTGACGCCCTGGCCAGCGGTAACGGGTGCCAGGGCGAAGCTTTGGGTTCTCTCTGGCACCCGCTGTTGACCGTGGCTTACCGACCTGTCGGGCACGCATCGGGCACGCCATGACACGCGACTTCTTCGTCCCAAAGCTACTTGGAGAGTGGCATGGCCAGGGGCTGAGACCTCTGTGGTCTGGGGGAATGGTCCGTGAGGGTTCGCCGTTGTTCGACGCTGTATGTCGCGGTTGTCACGCAGTTAGGCACTCAGTCCTCATCAGCATGACCTGTGGCAGCGCCCGCTCTGGCATCGTTTTGCTTGAAATGCCCGCAGGTCTGCTGCTTGCCTGCTTGCATTGCGTTCATGCCAACTCCTCCGACCTCAAGTAGCGCCGAGCAAGATCTTGTCCTGTACCAGGTCGTTGCTGCCCGCCGATTCGGATTCGATTCGATGATGTGGCAAGCGCCCGGGCTGGGGCTAGCGGCACAGGCGTTCCTCATGACCATTGCTCTCAATCCCGGTACAGGGCAACTGGCGCAGGCCAGCTCCGGGCTGCTCTCCATGGTCGTCTTCTTCATGTCTGTTCAGCTCTTGGTGAAGCATCGTCATCACGAGCTGGCTGACAGCATCTGGCTGGAGCGATTCGAGCAGGCGAGGGGGTTACCCGAGGTCCACGCCTCCGCTACAGAGCGCTGCCAGGTGGCCGGCTTGCCGTCCAGGGGTCTGGTCAAGCTCCGATCACATCGGGTCTGGATCGCGGGCTTGACCGTGTTCGGGTTGGTTGGTCTCGGCGCGGTAGTGGATGCCGTGCTGGGCTCGTAAGGCGCAAGACGTTCTTCGAGCAGCACCAGGGCTGGGCCTTGATCAGTCGGCGGTGGCACGCGAAGCCTGAACCGTGACCGGTCTGGACAACAAAGAAGCCCCAGGCTGCTGGCCTGGGGCTTTCTCGTGGAGCGGGTGACGGGAATCGAACCCGCGCTCTGAGCTTGGGAATCACTTGTCGTTTGCACGTGAGTTGGGGCCTGAGCTGGGTATATGCCGATACTCCGGGCCTGAGGGCATCGCCGTCTCGACTGTCGTTGACCGCGGTCGTCCGCTCATTCTGGTGCGCATCTGGTGCGCATGTGGTGCGGTCATCTTTGGTGGCCGGACCGCTCTCCTCGCTAACGCCAGCGTCGGCGAGGGACACCTCCCGGAGGGTTAGCTCTGCCCTGACACAATGCGTGCCATGAATATCGGGGGTACGGCCCTAATCGCCGCTGTAGCAGCCGTAGTTGCAGCCGCACTTGGTGCTTGGGGTGCTGTGCGTGCGGCTAGACACAACAGCCGCGCACAACGCAGCAGCCAACACGAGCATTGGCGTCGGCAAGGCCGAAGGGAGGCCTACACAGCATTTGTCAACGTTGCTACCGACTACAGTGCAATCGCCCGCCGTGCCTCTGTACTCGCCCAGGCAGACGGCCCGCGAAGCCAGCAGCTTCAGAGCCTCCTCGACCAAGCATCAGAACTCGACAGTTCGCTCGCGAAAGCCGCTGCGGTAGTCGAGGTCGAAGGGCCGCAGGAGGTAGCCGCGGCTGCAACCAAGCTGACACGCTCCCTGCAGCAACTGATCAGCGATTCGCGGTATCGACACGAACCGCGCCCGCAGCTGCGAGGCGGGCCGCCTCCGCCTCCTCCGGGAGCAGGAGTCACGTCACCCGTCAGCCAAGACATGCGAGAGTTTCGCCGACTGGCACGCCTTGCCCTCGACGACCCGACCGCAGCACTCAGCTAGACGGTGTGGGTTCCCCTCGGGCTGTAGTCCATAACCGAGCGACGCTCTCCCAACTCCTGGGCACTGTCCCGTTATCGGCTGATGGGGATCTCGTAGACGATCTCGCACAGAGCGGCGGGCACGACGATGTCCGCCGTCTCCACGGGCCGCCCCTGGTCGCTGTAGTACGTCCGCCGGATGTGCGTGACCAGGGCGGCCTTCTGGATGCCCAGGAGCGACGCCTCCTCGGCACTCGCCTGCCGCGGCTCGGGCTGCTCCACTGCGTGGCTGACAATGATGCCGATCTCCGCCATGCGGTGCGCGACGCCCGCCCCGGCGTACGGTCCTCCCTCGGGGAGCACGACGAGTGTGCCGGCGGTGAGGTCGTACGGCTCCCAGCTCGTCGACAGCTGCACCGGCCTGGCGTCCGCAAGGAACTCGTACTCGGTACGGACGCACAGGTCGCCCTCGCCGATACCGAGCCGCGCCGCAATCTCCGCCGGCGCCGGGACCTTGGCCTCGGTCCGGCTCTCCCAATCCCCCTGTTTGCCCAGGGCCTTCATGTCGGCCCGGAACGGGGAACCGTCGCGCTGCTCTCGCGCCGAAGAACGGACCACGCGTACGCGCCGACGAGCTTCGGCGACGTAGGTGCCCGACCCTGCGCGACCCTCCAGCACTCCCTGGGAGATCAGTAGTTCCTGTGCCCGGCGGACCACGTTCTCGCCGACGCCGCACTCCTGGGCGATCTGGGCGCGCGAGGGGAGACGGTCTCCCGGCGCCCAGTCATGCTCGGCGATCCGCTGTCGAAGTACATCCGCGATGTGGAGATAAGGCGGCTGCTCAGGCATATGGAAAATCTAGTCCACTAGCTCTAATCTAGTTAACTAGCTTCACGTAAAGTGACCACGGGGCGACGGAGGCTCACCTGTGCCCGCTTCGGAGGCAAGCGCCGAGGACATCGCCGCACGGTTGTCCGCCATCGGACTCACCACTCGCGTGGAGGAGCACGCCCGACACACGTCGATCGAAGCGGAGGTACCGGAATCCCTCCCGGCCGAGACATGGCGGGAGGCCCTGGACGTGGTGGCGGAAGCCGATCGATTCGGGCTTCTGGCCAGCAACTTGAACGGCCGCACCTTATGGGCCGCCGTACGCAAAGAGGTCCCCGCGACGGGCGATGTCCGGGGACCGGGCCATCAGCGATAGGAGCTGATCAACGTGTTCAACCGTATCCGCCGTGCCGTCTCGCACACCAGAGAGCGGTTTCTCCGGAAGGGCGGGCACCGCCTCCCCTTAACGCCCGCCCTACCGATGGTCGTTCACCTCGTACGCCCTGCCCGGCCGGTGCCGCTCATGGGACGGCGCCGAGACCTCATGGAGGTTATTGCGGGGGAGAAGGCGGCGCTCGTCCGCCCGTACGTGCTGGCCATCGAGGTGCGTGCCAGGCAGCGCGCGGCGACCATGGTCCACGAGCCATTCGCGTACACCTGCTTCGCGTCGGCGGAGGCCTTCTGATGACTCCTCGCGTGACGCACACGGCGGTCTCCTACCGGTCGAGCTCGTGCCGGATCGGCACACACGGCCAGTGCGCTCAGTCGGCCCCCACTGCGGCCCCGGTCGGCATCCCCGTGGTCTACGAGGCGTGCGACTGCTCCTGCCACACGGCCGTCGACCGCTGCGCACTGAGGGAGGTGACCCAGTGAGGGGATGGGCACCCAGCGGTGCACTGGCCGCCAATGTCGAGATCACCTCGACCAACGTGCAGCGCGGCGACGTCATCCAGATCGGAGGCCAGCCGTGCCGCGTGGCCGACCTGTTCCAACTGCACGGCGGGGCAAAGCGACTTCTTTTCGAGTCCGGCGAGCTTCTGACCATGCACTCTCGGTCCCGGCTCGTCGCCCTGCGGATGCTGAGGAAGTGGTGATTCAGGCCGTGCCTTCTCGCCGTCACGTCATCGCAGATGACATCCGGAACCAGATTTCGACCGGCCGGATCAAGGCTGGAGAACGCCTCCCCTCTGAGGCACAGCTCGCCTCCCACTACACGGTCAGCACACCGACGCTGCGGAACGCCCTCGCGGTTCTCGAGGCAGAAGGGCTCGTCGAGAAGATCCACGGCAAGGGCAACTTCGTCCGCCACCCGCTCCACCGAATCACATACGTCGGCGGTGGTCGCACGCCCGAGACAGCGGCTAATGCGGCTCTGCGTGTCAGCGTCCGCGTCACCAAGCTCCGGGCGCGTGGACAACTGGCCGCCCTGCTACGGGTGTCGGCCAGCAGCCCGTTGACCGAATTCCTCTATCTCAGCCATGAGGGGGAATCGCCGCACAGCCTGGCGCGCATCTACGTCCCTCGCGACCTGGCGCCGGCCGACGTGCCCGCCGAGTCGCCCTGGTCCGCGGGGGTGGCGGCGAGGCTGGCACAGCTCCGCCCACCACTGGCCGAGATCCGTGAGCGGGTCAGGGCTCGCCTCCCGACACCAGAGGAAGCGGTAACCCTTCGGATCAGCTCGACCCTGGCAGTCCTCGCGATCACCCGCGTTGCGGCCGACACCGCAGGACGCGTGGTCGAGGCGGCGCTCCTGGTACTCCCCGGCGACCGCGCCGATGCAGTCTTCACCACCCACCACAGGACCGAAGAGAGGGGGACGGAAGGATGACGGCCCACAATGAGCTACGACTCCTCCCGTGGTCGGGCCCTGAGGGCAAGCCGTGTTTCCTGAGCACCGACCACGGCAACGGCTACCTGTCCCGCTTGGCGGACAACACCGAAGCGATGCAGCTCGGCATGGCGGCCGAACTCCTGGAGCACGCGCTACAAGTACTCGTCGACGAGGGAGCGAGTCCGGAGGATCTGCGGCTCTTGGCAACCGATCTGGCCGGAACGCTGAGAGACGCCCTTCGCGTGGCGGAGAGCCGCGGCCGCCGACTGCCGGTTCCGGATCCCTCTGCAAGTGGAGGCGGCGACGAGGGCCCTCGACTGCCGGCGGCGATGGCCTTCGGTTAGCAGTAGCGCACATCCGATGATACGGAAGCCCCAGACAGAGTCTGGGGCTTCCTGCTTGGAGCCGACTAAGCCGCCAAGGTCACTCATATCGCTCCGGTCAAGCGCTTAGAAGGCGCCCGCGTTTCAGCGCCACTTGGCAGCATTGACCTGGGGCTCTCCCGCTCCTGCATGTATGGCCTGTGGAACTTCGTCAGGCGTGCCGGTGGGGTTGCTACCGCCCCAGGCCGCTCCGCGCTGTAAAGGCGACGACAGCAGTCGCACTCCTCACGCTCGTCGGTCTCATAAGCACCACCGCCGTGCTCCTCAGGGCCAACACGACTCGCGTGACGACGGCAAGTATGCGCTCGTCTGGGAAGCCATGGAGGGCTGGGGGGCCCGCCACAACGAGCAGGTGCGGTGCTTCCCCTGGATGGCCTCAAGGGTCCGACGGTGGCAGGCACACCGTCGCCAACGGACCGAAATGGGTGGCCTTAATGCTTGATCCGATCCGACTTATTGGATCAACTGACCAACCCGTCAAAGATACACACTCTAGGGGCAGTGGCGCCTGTTTTCCGGTGAGGGTGAAGCCGAGGCGCTAATTCCGTTACCAGGGCGGTAAGCCTATTTTATCTAGCTTCGCATCCGTGCGTAGAATTCACCTGCGTCAACATGGAGGTTGAGCTGAGTTCTCGCTGGCAGATTGGACCTGCCGAAATGCGACTCACCGGCAAGTGAACTGGTAGATACGATAGCCTTCATTGATCTCACTCCGTTCCTATACTTGGGAACGGTAAGAAAGGCGTCGAGTACACCAGAATCCATAATAGTGCTCGGGTCCTTCGCTGTGGCAGCGTTAACGCCTTTGAACAAGTCTGTCTCGCTCTGGAGGATCGAGTGCAGGATGATGGCACGCCTAATCATGTAGTAGGACCCCATATCCGAGTCGGTGCTTGAGGCGTCTATGCCTTTCAAATCGATGACCCCATGCACGCGGCTCAAGAAGTCCGGAGCTTTAGCTTGGACGAAGTCGGGTTGGGTACGGAAATGCGCGAGACTATGTGAGACGCCGCCGGCGAAGACGAATATCGATTTCCCTATCGGGTGAATCACTTGCCCTTCCCTGAAGCTTCCATCTTGCATTGGGGACAAGAAATAACGAAGCCATCCGAGACTCCTTTCAAAGTAGGTGTCGAACTCATCCCAGAAGACGAGGGGCAGATTCCCTGAGAGTCGCGCATCCCGGATTAGGTGGAACGCCTCGTCCAACTCGTTCGGTGAGCGGAACTGAGATAGATTAAAGGTAAGCGGGTCGAATTCTGTGTAGATCTTTAGGCTGCCAATCACTTCCTCGACGACAGTAGATTTACCAGACCCTGGAGCACCAAACATTGCGATTGAAACTGGAGCGCGCTTTTCTTTCTCGGCATAGCCGCTCACGATGTCCCGTATTGACTCGAAGCTCTCGATTTCGTCCCGGTCGACGGTGGTCAAGTCGCCGTATGTGCGGCGTGGGGCTTCCTTTAGTGCCCTGGGACCCTCTACTGCGACTCTACGTGAGAGTTCAAGCAGGCCCGTATTGAACTGATTATACTTCTCTCGCAGTATATTGAAATCATGCAAGGAGGAAGACGCCTTGAAACTCGCCTCCGCAAAGTGAGCGACTCTATCTCCTTCTGCCTTAATTGCGGCAGCTGTCTCTGCCACAGGAAATTGAATTGTAGTACCTTCCGGTCCAGAGCGCTCCACAAACCCCGTGTCGTATATGACTCGCATCGCATTGAGACCTGAGCGGACAGCCCCGACCACATGGGCCCTATCTTCTGGATGCGAACAGTGCTGCATAAATGCCCGAGCAATTGCCGCAGTGAGAGCGGAGGTGTATCCCCACATCATTCCACTACGCGAGAATTCTGAAGAGGTTTCCAGCATCTGGGGATCGAAAACCAGCGTGAAATCATTATCGGCTTGACGATCAAATATAAGTGCACCGACAGGTCCGAATGATATTACTACGTAAGCGCACTCAGTCAATTCGTGCAGCGGGCTATTGCTGCTCATGAGGGCGGCTGCACAGTCGCCGGCAGTACGTTCCCAGGACAGCCCTCGGCTAATTTCAATTCCCTTGTTGTGCCGCAAATTATCTGCGGTTGTCACCACTATTAGCTTGTTCTTTCGATTTGCCAACTTTCCCCAGAGCGGTCCGTGTTTAATTTCTTGACCAATCTTTTGATTGTCCCATTTGAGAATTACCCAGGGGGTTCGACTCTCATTTGTGATGACGGATGGCCAGTGACTCTCTGAGGATGAAAAGTCGATCCCCATGTCGACGAGTACGGCAAGAGAAGCGTGCTTACTTTTGTCTCTCGCAACATCTTCATGCTCCGCACATGTCTGCGGCCTCCGAATGAGGCCCATATAGTCATCCATGCGCCATGTGGCTGTGTTCGACGGAGGCTCAGCGTCGCTTGCTGAAAATTCACGAAGGGTTGCATAGACATGGCTCATCCTTGTGAAGAGTCTGTCCTCCCAGGCTGATCGCCAGTTTTGCCGCGCTACCTTAAAACTTTCGGTTCGCACCTCACGCAACAGATCTTCAACAAGACGTGCTCCCGCGTGAATTTCATCCCCGCGAACGGACAGTGTGGGACTTTGCTGCCCCTTTGCGCGGGCACCCTTCTTCTGTGTCGTTGTGTGGGGGCGAGCTATTACCCAGTCAGTGACAGCATCTCCAGCCACCACGGCGAGCTTCTTGGAGGTGAGGCTACGAGGCATGCGCATAGGATCATCCCCAGTAGGGCTGGAGGCAGACGACTCTCGAATAAGCTTGAATGCTCACTTTTACTCAGCGGCTTGCGGAGCAAGTGCGTTCTGGCGGTCCATCGGCCATCGACTCGTACCCCCGCCCCTACAGGCCCACCAGAATCCAGGATCACTCGGGACTCTCGTGACGTCAATCGGAGCCCTACGCCCTCGCTGCCCTTGTCTGGCTGCAGAGGGTTCTTCTGCCCGCTGCATGCCTCCATTGGCTCCTGCTTACAACGGGCTACCAAAGTGACCAGAGTTTCCGGTAAGCAGGCGGGTGAGGACGCTCGGTGGATTTCGGCCCGCCGTTCCCATCATGCGCAGACGTCGGCAGCCATGGAGTCGGGCGACGTCGTGCTCGGCCAACCCCCTGTTAGAACGCCTAACACAGTGAGGTGGATCGGTCCTGGTGGCCGTGTCCGCTCGGCGAGTTCGCTGTTGTCTGGGCCATGCGGGCTTCGCCGTGGATCGTGTCGGATGACCTGTGGAAGCGGATCGAGCCGCTCCTGCCCAGGCGGGAGAGGCGGTTCAGGTATCCGGGCCGCAAGCCGGTCCCGGATCGGCAGGTGTTGGATCCTGTTCGTGCTGCATACCTGGCATCCAGTAGGAACACCTGCCCCAGGAGCTCGGCTTTGGGTCCGGTATGACGTGCTGGCGCCGGCTACGGGACTGGAACGAGGCCGGAGTCTGGCAACAGTTGCACGAGGTGCTGCTGGCAGAGCTCAACGCCGCTGCCAGGCTCGACTGGTCGAGAGCGGTCGTCGACTCCAGCCACGTCAGGGCGCTAAAAAGTGGCTCCAGACAGGCCCGTCGCCAGTCGACCGGGGACGGGCCGGCTCCAAACACCACGTGATCACCGACGGACACGGCACCCCGCTCGCCGTCATCCTCACCGGCGGCAATCGCAACGACGTCACCCAGCTCATGCCCCTGCTCGACGCCATTCCACTAGTCCGTGGCAGGCTCGGCCGGCCCCGCCGCAAACCCCAGTCGGTCTTCGCCGACCGCAGCTACGACCACGACGTCTACCGCTGATCAAGCGGTTGCCGGGTCCCCACCCGACTGTCGCCGTCCATCTGTTGCGGAGCAGCAGCGATGCTGGCCTTGTTCTGGTCCGCAGCGAACCAAGCGGCGATATGGCGCCGCAGGACAGCTGGATGAGGCCGTTCACGCGACACAGGCAGAGATCAGGCTTGTCGCCTACCTTGGTCTCGGCCCTAGCACGGCTCATCCTGCGAGAGGATGTCTGCATGATGCGTCGTAAGCCCTCCGCCAAAGTCGCAAGTCAAGGCGTAACGCACACTCAGCAAGCCATAGAGGATGAGCTTGGCTGGCTGTTCCGCAACCAGCCCACAGAGGACTACGGCATCGACGCCCATGCCGAAGTCGTGGATGGCGAGGACGTACGAGGCCGGCTCCTTGCACTCCAGATTAAGAGCGGCGGGAGCTGGTTCAGAGAGTCTGCCCCTGGCGGCTGGTGGTTCCGGCCAGATGCGGAGCATGTGCAGTACTGGCTCAACCACTCGCTGCCGGTGCTAGTCGTGCTCCACCATCCAGAGACCAAGCAATGCCACTGGCAGTTGGTGAACCGGAAGACCCTGGTGGAGACGGCCACAGGCGGCTGGAAGCTAGTGGTCCCGGAGGAGCAGGTGCTGAACGAGAGCGCGGCAGCCCCGCTTCGGGCAGCGGCGGAGGGTGATCCCTATGTCCTGCGCATTCGTGAGCTTCAACTGGCTCGTCCATGGATGGAGAGACTGGCCCAGGGCCAACGCCTAGTGATCGACATCGAGGAGTGGATCAACAAAACGTCCGGGCGCGGCTCGATCGTGCTGGGGGTGGATCACGAGGACGGCAACGACCCTGAGGAGTTGGCGCACTGGGGCATCATGCTCGGGCTGGCCAGCTACGCCCAAGTGGTGCCTCGACTCTTCGCATGGGCGGACGTGCATGTTCATGATGAGACCTACGACGACGCGGAGTATGACGACTATGAGGCTGAATGCGTAATTTACGACCAGGACGGCGACCGATTCGTCACCCAGGACTTCAACGTTTGGCGGCAAAGTCTGCTTGCAAGAGGCTTGCGCCCCTACGCCAATTCCCACGACGAGGTGGACTACTGGCGGCTGGAGCTCAAATTGAACAAGCTTGGCAAAGCCTTCCTGGTGGTGGACGAGTTCGGGACGGATGGCGAGCAGCAGTTGGTGCTCTAGGTCACGAGGCTCTCCGCGATGAGTGTGACGGCCCCTGCTGATGGCGGAGGGAGATGTGAGACTCAGGAGTGATCAGCTTGGGGCGTTGCCACGTGTGGGCGACTCGAACCACCGATAGCTACTTTGTAAGCTGGTTCCGGGCGCTGACGCGTCATCGCTGGTCACGTGCCATCTGACGTGCTGGTCTCACGACGCAACACGCGATGCGCAGTTGACAGGCCCGACCGCTCCTACCCGGCACGGATCTGGTACACCGACACCTAAGTTGTAGGTTCGCTCTGGCGTCCGCTGCCGCTGGCACTGCCGTGGCTGCAGCCGCCGTGCGACGACGCAGACGACTACTGGGTCCAAGGTCGTTAATGCCACATGGAGATGTCAGCGCTGCCCGACTCTGCTTCAACCATGGGCAGACGGAGCCCGATCCCCGGCTTCATGTCACCACGGTTCCGTAGGACTCAAGGCTGACCGCTCCTCGGGCAGGCCGGCGCTCTCCCGGAACCTAGCAGTCGGGAGGCCACGCAACCTCCTTCGCTTGGTGCCACTGGGGCTCAAGCACACCACGCAGCATCCCTCATCAAGCGTCCAGGTGCAGCCGTCTGCTGAGGAGGACCTTCGAACCCGATGACACCCCGTCACGAGATCTCTATGATCTGTCAGGTGACAGGGGCTTCGGGTTGGGTCTGGGACCCAGACACATGGCAAGAGTGGGCTATTCGTCTACTCCGGCAGGAGTACGGCGCTGACAACGTCATCAAAGTTCCCGATCAAGATCGAGGCGATCTCGGAATTGAGTGCTTCACCCGCAGCGGCATTGTCTACCAATGCTACTGTCCAGAAAATCCCGACCTGAACCCTAGGGCTCTTTACGACAATCATCGCGACAAAATCACAAAGGATATCGGTAAGTTCATTAAGAATGAGGTTGAACTTACACGCCTTTTCGATAGCGTGAAGATCAAGTCCTGGATCCTTTTTACGCCTCGACACGAGTCTTACAGGACCGTTCAGCACTGTAGCGAAAAAGCCACCTTCGTTCGCCAGGCCGGACTTCCGTACGTTACGGCTGACTTCATGGTTGATGTGCACGAACTCGCGGATTACAAGGATTCTGCTGCCATCCTGCGACGAGGGCCAGTGCTTCCAGCTCCCGTCGGCGTTCCTGCTCAGGTCCCTCGAAGCACTCCAGACGGAATCGACTTCGGCCAAGTCGCAGGTCCGCTCATTGGCGAGATGGACAAGAAACTTGCAAGGATTCCTCGCCTTGTCGATCCGGCCAAGCGAGCGGTCTTCAGAGCGCATTTGCTCGGTAGCCAACTTGCAGCAGAAGGGATCCTTGACAACTACTTGGAAGCCATCCCAGAAGTGCACCAACAGATTGTCGATTGTATCGCGAGTGTAGAACGAGGTCTGTTGCTGGCTTTCGGGCCCGGGGATCTACCCCATAAGGTCCTAGGGTCGATCATCGAGGACGTGCGTACGCGCGTGGAGCAAGTAGTACCGGGAATCGCCAGAAGCAACGCCGAAAGTATCGCTTACATGGCTGTGACGGATTGGCTACAGCAGTGCCCTCTGGACTTCGAGGAGGCGGGTTGAAATGGCACGGGAGGCTATCCGTATGAATGAAGAGCTGCGTGGCCAGCCCGTGCTTTTCAGAAGCAGGCCGCGACCGATCCCGCCAACTAGGGACACCACCTGGCGGATTGGGGCTCTGGTCCTAGTGCTAAGCAGTTTCCGCGCGTCAACTGCTGATGTTGATCACCTAAATGTTTTGACTCACGCACTCCGAACGCCTACCACGCGCGCGCGGTTCCTGGCTTGGTGGCAAGGCAACTTTGTTGCTGGCGTCGGGTCTTTCAACCTTGAGCCTTCACTTGATCTCACAATTCGACTAGCCCACGCCGAGGGGCTGATCTCGGTTTCTCCAAAAGGGCGCGTGGCCCTACTATCCCCAGGGCAGCAATTCGCGCACGAGTTGAGCCGTAATGAGGACGTGTTTTCCGAGGAGAAGGAATTCTTGATGCGCCTCGGATCAATTTCATCGGCAAAACTCAAGCGCGCTATCGCATTGATTCGCTGAGGGGGGCATCTTGTTGCGCGTCACGGCAGTATCCATCACGTCACGAACACCCGAAGGCACCGTCAGTTTCGCCACGCGCTTCGGAGATGGTCTTACCATCATTCGAGCAAAAAATAGCTCTGGTAAAACACTGCTACTGAACTCAATCATGTATGCCCTGGGCCTTGAAGGGACGCTTAAACCGGGCAAGCAAGGGATTCTGACAACGGCACTTACTCAGAGTGTCAAGGTGGGGGGCGCCGAACGACCAGTCCTGCAGTCCTGGGTTGATGTTGAAATCTCTAACGGCGAGTCTGAAATCACCGTACGCCGATACGCTGTCCCTCCGGAGGGAATTAAGCCCGACCTTGTGACTGTGTGGCCTGGGCGCCTACTATCGGGCGGAGGAAGCGGCGCCGGCGAACCGGTCTACTTCTACGTGGGACGAGGGGGAACTGCGCAGAACGAGGCCGGCTTTCATCACTATCTGGGACGGTTCCTCGGCTGGGACCTTCCTGTGGTGCCAACATACGGCGGAAAGGAAGTTCCTCTCTATCTGCAAGTACTAGCTTCTCTGTTCTTCGTGGAACAGAAGCAAGGCTGGTCCGGCATCATGCCGAAGATGCCTACGCAGTATCAAATCCGTGAGCCGCTTCGGCGGTCGATCGAGTTCTACCTAAAGCTTGACATCATGGAGCGGGCTAGGCGTAGGTCGGAACTACAGCAACGCCTCTCGCTGCTTCGGGCGGAGTATGCTTCGCTGCGGGGTGCTCTCGATGCAGCGGCACAGGTATCCAATGCTCGAGTAGTCGGAACTAGTGAATTCGGCACCCCGACGTTCTATCGCAACCCACTGTTTGGTGCTGATTCCGATGGAGTTGCCGCCGGATCTGTGCTCACAGTATTCAATCGGGATCGTTGGGAATCGCTCCAGGAAACACTTGACCATCTCCAAAGAGAGATTCAAGAAGCCAGGGCATTGATGCGACCTCAACTTACTGAGAGCGGAGCGTCCACTCTGAATGCCGCGTTGAGTGAAGCTCGCAGTCGATTGCGGAGTATTACGATCGAACTGCAGTCTCTGGATGATTCAGCAAGCATGATGGATATGCAGAGAGGGGTTCTCGAAAAGAGGCGACGGCTGCTGGAGCAAGAACTTCGCCGCTATAAAGATATCTCTGCTCTCGAAAGCATGGGGGCGCGATTTTCGGCACGTGCCATCGGGCACCATGATTGCCCCACCTGCCAGCAATCGCTGGACGGAACGGAGAGCCTATCCGGCGCACCGGTGCTTTCAACCATTGAGAGTGCCGCGCTTGTTGCGCAGCAACTCGAAACCGTCTCCAATGTGATCAGTGACGCTTCTGCCAGTGCGCGCGCCAATGAATCCGCGCGTTCTGCGCTCGAGCAGGAGGCGGGTGGAATTCGTGCACGAATTAGAGCCCTACAGGCCGACCTCGAAGCTGAGGCCCCCAACGTCTCGATCGAGCGGCTACAGTCGAAGCTCACTGCGGAGGCCAGGTTCCGCGAACTTGTCCGATTGCGTGACAGCGCTCAGGTAGTCGTCAATGACCTGCTGGCGGCGCAACGCAATGCTATCGGCCTCAAGTCGGAGCTCGACTCGCTAGGAGATGACGAATTCAGCCCTGCGGATGACAGGAAGCTCACCCGGTGGCAGAACGAGCTGCAGGATTTCTTGGGAACGTTCGAGTTCCTTGTATTTGCACCTCGTGAAATTTCTATTGATCCACAGACTATGCGCCCTGCTCACGGGGACAGTGACCTCGGATTCCAAGGTTCGGCGAGCGACGGCCTTAAGCTGCGCTGGGCCTATTTGCTTAGCCTCGTGCAG
Organism: Streptomyces sp. NPDC049597; assembly: GCF_040675505.1. NCBI lineage: Bacteria > Bacillati > Actinomycetota > Actinomycetes > Kitasatosporales > Streptomycetaceae > Streptomyces > Streptomyces sp. NPDC049597. The sequence continues at coordinate 27,803 of NZ_JBFAOY010000028.1, read as the reverse complement.
ACCAGCGCTTCCGTTAGTGGATGCCACCCCGGTCTGTTGCTACTTGACGGGCCGAGAATGTACGACGTCGGGCCCGCGGCTATGAGATCCTTCCTGCGTTCCTGCTCTCAGCTCCGCGGGGAAGGTGGCCGGGCGCAAGTGATCCTGACTTTGAGCGAAGATCCCGCGGTGGTCCGAGAGTGGCTGTCGAATTGTGTCTACAGCGTCGTAGATATCCCCGAAAGGCTGCTGGTATAGGGAGGCGTAGCGGCTTTGGGCGGGAGCTGCCATGGGGCGAGAGATCATGGCCCCGTAAGCTTCCGGCGAGTCGGGCAGTCTGTGGACCTGCCCGTTAAGCACGACGTTGGGGCCATGATCTTCGAGGCTCGCCCCATGGTGGCTGCCTAAAGCCGTGGAGCCGAACGCCCCAGCCCCATCGGGGTTCAACCCCATCAAGCCGTTGCCCTGATGGCGGGCGGCCGGCGGCCGGGCCGGAGCGGGGCGAAGACAGGAGCGCGGCCCGAGTCGCCGGGCCGCGCGCCGCCGCGCTGTGCGCGGCGGGAGCGCCTTGATGAAGTAGAGAAACTCTTACCGCGCCACTCCCTCAGAGGGCGATCGGCTTGTATGCCAAAGCGCGATCTACGATCTTCGCAGCGCTCAGCTCTTGGTCGAAGTCCCAGAAGATGTAGTTGCCGATGTGAGGGCACGCGAGTCCGCGCTCCAGGGCTTCCATGATCGCGTCGTCTTTCGCCTCGTCGTCTGTGCCTCCGTTCATCAGGCATTCGACAAGGGGTATCGCCTCTTCACGACTCATCCGCGTCCTGCGCTGCATCACTCACCGTGCCGTGATCAGTCGGCGGCCGTCGTGGCTGCGGACATGTGGGCCTTGTCCGTCCAACGCGTCGAGCAGGCGCACCGCGTAGACCTCACCCATCCGCTCAGAGACTTCCTCGGGAGTGAGCCAGTCAACCGCCGTCGACTCAGCGGAGGTTCGCTCAACGCCGCCTGACGGCTTGCACCGGAACACCAGCGCCACGATCCCGCGCGTCGTGTTCTTGTAGACCCCGGTGAGCTCGTCCACCTCGACCCGGATGCCTGTCTCTTCCCAGACTTCTCGGGCTACGCCGTCTTCGGGGGCCTCGGTGAGCTCGAGCACGCCGCCCGGGAGCTCCCACGTTCCGTTGTCGGCTCGGCGGATCGCCAGGAGTCGCCCGTCCTCGCGCACCACTGCTCCCGCGACGGACACGGAGTGCAGTGGCGTTGACTGGGTCTCTCGGGCGCTGTTACTCATGTACAGGAGCATAGGAGAGTGAGAAGGACTATGGGAACAGCCGTAGGAGGTGGGAGGGCCGTACCTCGGTACGTTCAGATCGCCGAAGAGATCGTTCAGCAGATCCGGGCGGGCGTCCTCAAGCCTGGTGACCTGGTGCCGAGTGAATCCGAGCTGGTGGAGCGCTACGGCGTCTCAGGCGGGACGATCCGTAAGGCGATGGTGGAGGTCCGGGCCAGCGGACTCGTGGACACCCGGCACGGTAAGGGCTCGATCGTGAAGGACCGGCCGCCCGTGCGGCTGCGCTCCTCGGATCGCTTCCGCGCCTCGCACCGCCGGGGCGGCAAGGCCGCCTACCTCGCCGAGTCGGCCCAGTCCGGCGCCACGGCCAAGGTGAGCGTTCTCTACATCGGCCCGATGGAAGCTCCCGAGGAGATCGCCGACCGGCTCGGCGTTTCTGCCGGCACTCAAGTCCTCGCCCGGCGGCGGCTCTACTTCCGCAACGGCGTCCCCGTCGAGACGGCTACCTCGTACCTGCCGTGGGACGTGGTCAAAGACATCCCCGAACTGTTCGCCGAGAACCCCGGCCCCGGCGGCATCTACGCCCGCCTGGAGGACGACGGCCACACCTTCGCCGAGTTCGTCGAGACGCTGACAGCGCGCCCGGCCTCCAAGGCTGAGGCGTCCGAACTGGCGTTGAGCTCCGGCGCGCCCGTTGTGCACCTGCTCCGCAACGCGGTCACCGAAGCCGGTCGGGTCGTGGAGGTCTGCGACACTCTCATGGCCGCTGACCAGTTCGTTTTCGAGTACCGCATCCCCGCGGCCGACTGACGCTCGCTCAACTCTTCGCAACCCGCCGGGACTTCTTCGCCCTGGCGGGTTGACTCATGTACAGGAGTCATGCACTCTTCTTCATGTGCACTCATATACATGAGTGATGGAGTCCAGCACATCTAGAGGAGTGATCTCTGTGCGTCAGATCCCCGTCGACACTTCCGCCGCCTCCGTGATGGTGGCCCAGCCCCCGCAGCCAAAGGTGAAGGACCGCCGCACCGGTGAGCGTGCGATGGACGCCGAGACTGGTGCCGCGCTGTCGACCGTCGACGTGATGTTCGCGGCGAACGGTGAGGTGGAGATCCTTTCGGTGACCGTGCCGGAAACCGGCGTCTCCAGCGACCTGGTCATGGGCACCCCGGTCGCGATCACGGGCCTGATCGCCCGGCCGTGGGAGAACGAGTTCAACGGGCAGCGCCGTCACGGCATCGCCTTCCGCGCGGTCGCCGTCACGTCGCTGGTCGAGAACGCCACGAAGCCGAAGGCGGCCTGATCATGACCGGCTTCACGGTCGCGCTCCTGGTGGTCGTCGCCGTCGCGGGTCTCCTGCGGTGGCGGCGCCCCGCCTGGTACTGGCTGACCTTCGGCGTCACCCTCGCCACGCTGCGCGTCTTGGTCCGCTACAGCTCGGTCATGGACGCCTGCGGGCTAACCGTCCCGCCGCCTCGCTGGCGGCTCGCCATCGCCCGGATGGCCAACCGCCCAGCTCCCCAGCCGCGCGCACCGCGCATCCTGAGGCTCCGCCCGACCCGGACCGGACTGGTCTTAGGGCTGGGACTGCGGCCTGGCCAGGACGCCTTCGACGTGGCCGCCTCGTGTGACCGGCTGCGGCACTCGTTCGCGATGTACGGCGTCACCTCGCGTGAGATCCGCTCGGGTGTGGTCGAGCTGCGGATGACCGGCTACGACGTCCTGGCTCGGGTGCAGATGCCCGCCAAGGTCGAACGTGTGCCGATGCGGATCCCGGTCGCACTGTGCGAGGACGGTGCTGTGCACTACCGCGATTACCGCACCACCCCCCACGCCCTGACTGTCGGGGCCACGAAGTCCGGCAAGTCTGTGTATCAGCGCAACTTGGTCGCCGAACTCGCCGCGCAGGACGTGGCCTTGGTCGGCATCGACTGCAAACAGGGTGTGGAGCTGTTCCCGCTGGCACGGCGGTTCTCCGCGCTGGCCGACAACCCCGACGCCGCCGCCGAACTCCTCGACGCGCTCGTCACGCACATGGAGGGCGTCTACCAACTGATTCGCGCTGAACAGCGCATCACCGCACACGTGCCGGATGCGGAGATCGCGGCCGACATCTGGGACCTGCCCGACCACCTGCGCCCGACCCCGATCGTGCTGCTCGTCGACGAGGTCGCCGAACTCGCCCTGTTCGCCACTAAGGACGAGGAGAAGCGCCGGGACCGCATTATCACCGCGCTCGCCCGGCTCGCCCAGCTCGGCCGCGCCGCCGGCATCTACCTGGAGATCTGCGGGCAGCGCTTCGGCTCCGAACTCGGCAAGGGCATCACCATGCTCCGCGCCCAGCTCACCGCCCGCACCGCCCACCGCGTCAACGACGAAACCTCCGCCAACATGGCCTTCGGCGACATCGCCCCCGACGCCGTCCTGGCCGCCATCTCCATCCCGACCGATACCCCCGGCCTCGCCGTCACCGGCGACTCGTCCGGCGGCTGGGCCCGCATCCGCACCCCGCACACCTCGATGCGCCAGGCCGTCAACGCCTGCAACCGGCACGCCCACCGCACCCCGGAACTGCCCGGCCTCGCCGCCTTCCGGCCCGAACTGCCGCCCACGGTCTCCCTCGTCAAGATCCCGGCCCCCACCGAGGCACCCGCCTCCGCCTGACCTGCCCCGCATCTCGGTCGGCGCGACCGCCTCGCGCCAGCTCCCTACCCCCGCCATGCCCAAAACGCCCTGCAAAGGAGGTGAAGACATGACCCGCTCGCTCCGCATCGACGCCGTCCTCGTGCAAGCCGTGATCGCCGGGGCCCTGTCCTTCGCCCACCTGCACGACCTCGCCGCCGCTGCCGGACAGACCGGATGGAAGGCATGGGCCTACCCGGTCAGTGTCGACCTGCTCCTGGTCGCCGCCTGGCGACGGCTCCGCTCGGACGGCCCGTCCCGGCTCGCCTGGTGCTGGTTCCTGATCGCGCTGGTCGCCTCGCTCGGCGCGAACGTCGCCACCGCCGGATTCCTCGACCTGGCGCATCCGCCCGCCTGGCTGCGCTTCGGCATCGCTGGTTGGCCCGCGCTCGCCTTCCTCGGCGGCACCCTCCTCGCCCACTCACCAGCTGCGACCGACCAGGGCCACGAGCCGGAGCCCGAGCCGGTCGAGGTGGTGCCGGCCGAACCGGAGGTCGCACCCGAGCCGGAGCCTGCCCCGGCTCTACCGGCAGCGCCTGAGCCCGCTCTCGCCCCGGCTCCGCCGGTCCCGGCCGCGCTCGTCGACCACGCCCGCAAGGTCGCCGACGACCACCAGGCCCGTACCGGCTCACCGATCGACGTCGACACACTGCGCGCCCGACTTGGCGTTCCGGCCCCGATGGCCGACGCCATCGCCGCTCAACTCGCGTGACCTCGAAGGGAGCAACACCTGTGATCCGTGACCCGGCCGACTTGACCGCCGCCGACTACCTCGACAGCGCCCGCGAGATGACTGCCGCTGACAGGCCCTACCTCGCTCACCTGCTCGCCGAGGAAGCCGCCCAGCTCACCACCGACGCGGCCACCGCCGCCGGAATCCGCGCCACCTACCCCGACCCAACGACCACCCGAACGGAGACCAACTGACATGCCCGCCCGCGACCAGTTCCACTCCGTCATGCGGATCGGCCCCGTGCAGATCGGCACGCACCGCGACCGGCACGGCCGCACCAAGCACGCCGCCGTCTGCACCGCCGACCGCTGCGGCTGGTCCGCCGACTTCTCCAGCTCCTCCGCCGCTCAGCTCGCCGCCCGCACCCACCGCTGCCGCATCACCGACTGATCGGGAGATCACCGCCATGGACGTTCCGCTCTGGCTCGCTCTGATCGTCGTCGGTGCCCTCGGCATCAGCCTCATCCGCCCGCCCTGGTGGCTCGTCGCTGTGCTGCTCCTCGGCGGCTACCTCCTCGCGGACAGCCTGCTGGCGCCCGTCATCGACACCGCCGTCAAGTAGCGCACCACCGAAGGGAGAACCACTGATGCTCCGCCCGAAGATCCCCACCATGCCGACTCCGACCGGCGTCGTCACCCCGCCCGTCGTCGAGCCGACCGCGATCGTCCAGCACACCCCTGCCCCAGCCCCCGTCGCCCCGGCAGCACCGGTCCGGCCCACGGTCCGGCTCACGCCCGGCACCGCGCTCGCCTTCGTCGGTGGCGGCACCGCCGTCGTCCTGGTCGTCGGCGCGGTTCTGGTCTCGATGCTCTTGGCGGTCGCAATTACCGCGGCCTCGGTCGCCGTGTGCGCGCTCGTCGTCCGCTCGCTGATCGCATCCGAGCGCAAGCGCCGCTGACCGGCCCCCGGGGCGGTCTCAACCGCCAAGTCTTGCCCGCCCCGGGAGCCGTGTCCCTGCCCGAACCAAACGATCCGGAAGGAACACCCATCATGGCCCAGCCCACCACCCACGCCGTGCGGGTCTGCTCGAACTGCGACGGCTTCCCCACGGTCCGCGTCACCCTCGGCGGCCGCGACCGGCACGGGAACCTGCGCACCATCACCGTCCACTGCCCGGCCTGCCACGGCACCGGCACCCGCCCCGCCCGCCAGCCGATCCCCGCCCGCATCGAGGTGGCCGCATGACCCACACCGCCACCGCGGCGGGCCTGGACCCGGCCACCCTGGACGATGTTCTCCGGGTGGCCGGGTCCCCCGGCTTCGACCGCTGGAAAGACCAGGTGCACCGCACCGGCGGCTGCTCCGACCCCATCCACCTCACCGGCTGGACCCTCGCCAAAGACCGCACCACCGGCGAGACCCTGCGCCGCTACTCCACCGACACCGAGCCAGACGGACGGCTCCGCGTCGCCTGCGGCAACCGCCGCGCCTCCCGCTGCCCCACCTGCGCCTACACCTACGCCGGAGACACCTACCACCTCATCCGGGCGGGCCTGGCCGGGGACGAATCCAGGGACATCCCCGCAACCGTCCGCGATCACCCGCGCGTCTTCGCGACCCTCACCGCCCCCTCGTTCGGCCCGGTCCATAACCGGCCCGACCGTGGCGTCTGCCGCTGCGGCACCCGCCACCCAGAGGACGATCCTGCTCTCGGCACCGCCCTCGACCCGGCGACGTACGACTACGCCGGAGCCGTCTTGTTCAACAACCATGCCGGGGAGCTCTGGCAGCGCTTCACCACCCGCCTGCGCCGGGAGATCGCCGCCCGCGCCGGACTCACCCAGCGCGAGCTGAAAGACGTGCTGCGGGTCTCGTACGGCAAGGTCGCCGAGTTCCAGAAGCGCGGAGCGATCCACTTCCACGCCGTGATCCGCCTCGACGGACCCGACGGCCCCGACACGGCCCCGCCGTCCTGGGCCACCGTGCAGCTGCTCGACGACTCCATCCGCGCGGCGGTCGCCCACTCCTACACCTCGATCACCGTCCCGGCCGCCGGGGACCAGCCCTGCCGGCCTTTCCGCTGGGGCACCCAGCTCGACATCCGACCCGTCAAAGCCTTCGACGACGGCTCCGACATCACCGAACAGGCCGTCGCCGCCTACGTGGCCAAGTACGCCACCAAGGCAGCCGAGTCGACCGGCAGCCTCGACCGCCGCATCGGCAACCGGGAAGTCCTCGACCTCCTGGACGTCCCCGACCACCCCCGCCGCCTCATCGAGGCCTGCCTCGACCTCGCGCCCCTCTACCCCGACCGCAAGCTCGGGGCCTGGGCGCACATGCTCGGCTTCCGCGGCCACTTCTCCACCAAGTCCCGCCGCTACTCCACCACCCTCGGCGCACTGCGCCAGATCCGCGCCGACTACCGCGCCGCCCAGGAACACGACGCCCTCGGCGACCCGGACACCGTCCTGGTCCTCGCCTCCTGGGAGTACGCCGGGCATGGCCACACCCCTGGTGAGTCCGCCCTCGCCGCCTCGATCGCCCGAGACATCCAACTCAACCGCGAGACCGCCCGCGAAGCCCTCGCAGCCCTGGAAGGAGACCGGTCGTGAGTGACCTCCTGCTGACCGTTGAGCAAGCCGCCGAACGCCTCGGCACCACCGCCCGTTTCCCTCGGCGGCTCATCGCCGAACGGCGGATCGCCTTCGTCAAGGTCGGCCGCCATGTGCGGATCTCGGAAAGCGCGCTGGACGCCTACATCGACGGCAACACCGTCCAGCCCATCCGCCGTCGCCGCGCTCGGTACGGGAGGGCTGCTTGATGGCGAGGAACAAGAAGAACAAGCGGCGCTTTGGTCGCATCCGGAAGCTGCCTTCTGGCCGCTATCAGGCTCGGTACCTCGGCCCCGATGGCGTCGACCGCCCGGCGCCGCACACCTTCGAGACTGCACGGGATGCTGACGACTGGCTGGCTGAGCAGCAGACCGAGATCCGGCGCGGTGACTGGGCGGACCCCGATGCCGGGGCGGTCAACTTCAAGGACTATGCGCTGCGGTGGGTCAAAGAGCGTCGTCTCTCGCCCACGACGGACGAGCTGTATCGGCGGCTGCTCCGACTGCACATCCTGCCTGCCTTCGAGGACCTGGACCTGGACGAGATCACCCCGCCCCGCGTCCGCTCCTGGCGTTCGGAACGCCTCGACACCACCGGGGCGGAAACCACGGTCGCCAAGGCGTACCGGCTACTGAAAGCCATCATGGAGACCGCCGCCGATGACGAGCTGATCCGCCGCAACCCCTGCCGTATCAGGGGCGCGGGCAAGGAGACCGCCGAGGAGCGTCCGACCGCCACTGTCGCCCAGGTCGACGCGCTCGCCGACGCCCTCGGGCCTCGCTGGCGGCTGATGGTCTACATCGCCGCCTACGGCCCGGCCCGGCCGGAGGAACAGGCCGCGATGCGCCGTCGTGATGTCGACCTGGAGAACGTCGGCATCTGGGTGCGGACCGCCGAGCCCGAACTCACCACCGGTCGGCGGGCACCGGGCGACACAAAGTCCGACGCGGGCAAGCGGTTCCTCGTCCTGCCGGCCTTTCTGGAGAAGGACCTCAAGCGGCACCTCGCCTGGTACGCGGAGAAGCAGCCGGACGGACTGCTGTTCGTGGGGGAGCGCGGCAAGCCGTTTCGGCGCTCCACCTTCGGGCGGAAGTGGCGTAAGGCTCGTGCGGCGGTCGGGCTGCCGGAGAACTTCCGCTTCTACGACCTTCGTCACACCGGTCACACCCTCTCGACGCAGTCGGGTGCCACGCTCAAGGACACGATGGTCCGAGCCGGGCAGTCCTCCGAGCGGGCCGCGCTGATCTATCAGCACTCGAACCTTGAGCGTCAGCGGGAGGTGGCCGACGGGATCGACGCCCGTGTCCGCGCCGAGCGTGAGAAGGCCGACAGCGTGCCCGATGATCAGGGATCGGGCACGGAACGGGCACGCGAAGCTTGATCCGGTCTAGACAACAAAGAAGCCCCGGGCCGCTGGCCTGGGGCTTTCTCGTGGAGCGGGTGACGGGAATCGAACCCGCGCTCTGAGCTTGGGAAGCTCATGTTCTACCATTAAACTACACCCGCGTAGCGCACCGGTGATCGGTGCCGCATCGTCGCACACTCTACCCCATCGCTCGCCCCCCGGTGTATGACGCCGCGGGGTGTTCGTGTTTCCGGGAGGGCGGATGCGGGTGCGTGGTGCGGGAGTTGAGGCGTAACCTCGGGGCGCGGAGTGCCGCCCGGGGCGGGTCCGGATCATCCCTTAATGTGGGCCTTCGTCCGTATTCGTTGGGGAAGGGGCCCGATGGACCTGATGGAGCGCACCGTCGTCCGCTGTGCCGAGGGGCACGTGTTCACCACCGCTTCGTTTCCTATGCAGCAGCTCGGTCCCGACCGGCTCGGGCCGGGGCGGCTGATCCGGTGTCCTCGGTGCGCGCGGCTGCGGCATGCCGTGCCCGTCGTGGAGCAGAGCAAGCGGTAGCCGAGGCGGCGGCCGGGCGCGCGGGCCGGTGTCCGATTGGGGGCCGCCCGCGCGCTCTGCGTATCCTCGGGGCGTGCTTCTCTCAGACAAGGACATCCGGGCCGAGATCGACGCCGGGCGCGTGCGCATCGATCCGTACGACGAATCCATGGTGCAGCCCTCGAGCATCGACGTGCGGCTGGACCGCTACTTCCGGGTGTTCGAGAATCACCGTTACCCCCACATCGACCCCGCCGTCGAGCAGGCCGATCTGACGCGGCTCGTCGAGCCGGAGGGCGACGAGGCGTTCATCCTGCACCCGGGCGAGTTCGTGCTCGCCTCGACCTACGAGGTCATCTCGCTGCCGGACGACATCGCGTCGAGACTGGAGGGGAAGAGCTCCCTCGGGCGGCTCGGCCTGGTGACGCACTCCACTGCCGGCTTCATCGACCCCGGGTTCTCCGGGCACGTGACCCTGGAGCTGTCGAACCTCGCCACGCTGCCGATCAAGCTCTGGCCGGGCATGAAGATCGGGCAGCTCTGCATGTTCCGGCTCAGCTCCCCCGCAGAGGAGCCGTACGGGAGCGAGCGGTACGGATCCCGGTACCAGGGCCAGCGGGGCCCGACGGCCTCCCGGTCCTTCCTCAATTTCCATCGGACGCAGGTGTGAGGGCCGGAACGAACATGAGTGACGTACGGGAGAACCTGACGTACGAGCGGTTCGGCGGCGCGATCCGTGAGCTCGCGCAGACCATCGCCGACGACGGCTACGAGCCCGACATCGTGCTCTCCATCGCGCGCGGCGGCGTCTTCGTCGCCGGCGGTCTCGCCTACGCGCTGGACTGCAAGAACATCCACCTGGTCAACGTGGAGTTCTACACCGGCGTGGGGACGACGCTGGAGATGCCGGTCATGCTGGCGCCGGTGCCCAACGCCATCGACTTCTCCGACAAGAAGGTCCTGATCGCCGACGACGTTGCCGACACGGGCAAGACGCTCAAGCTCGTCCACGACTTCTGCGTCGACCACGTCGCCGAGGTCCGCAGCGCCGTGATCTACGAGAAGTCGCACTCGCTCGTGAAGTGCGAGTACGTCTGGAAGCGCACCGACGACTGGATCAACTTCCCCTGGTCTGTGTTGCCTCCATGCCGTAAGTCCGGCGCACCGATCTCTCCGTCGCGCGAAGCTCTATAAGAACACATCTGACCTGCTGTTCCGCCGGGCCTGTTGCGCGAGGCGCTCGCCACTCGCCTCATGCGTCGATGCGCGCGGTGTCGTCGATCGAGCCCCCCATGGCACCGTCGTGGCCCTGACCCCAGGCGGGGTCAGGGCCACGAGCCATGAAGCGACGACATGCCCTGGCGGGGCAGTGCCTTCGAGGTGATCAGTCGCGTGGCTGTGGGCGTCGGCGTGAAGTGGCCGGGGCTTGGTCGCGCAGGATCACGTTCATGTCCTGGCCGGCGGCAGTGCCGGGCTGGGGATAACGCTCAGGCCTTCCGGACCCGCCAGTTCTGACAGCCTGTCGGTCTTGCCGTTGAACCTGCAGAAGGTGGCGGTGGAGGGCTCGTAGGTGTCGTCGCCGGCGAAGGTGGCGGTGTAGCAGGTCTCGTTGGCCCGGCTGCGCGGGACCTTGCAGGTGGCCTTGCCCTTGCTGTCGGTGGTGTCGGTGCACAGCGAGACGGAGTCGGTGGTGAAGTCGATGGGCTTGCCTGCCAGGGGCCAGCCCTCGGCGGTCAGCTTGGCCTTCAGAGTGAGGCCGTCCCTGCCCCCGGCGCCCAGGGCGTCCACGACGTCCTTCCCCTTCCCCTTCCCCTTCCCCTTCCCCTTCTTCTCCAGCCTCAGCGTCAGCTTGGTCGGGGTCCGGTCCGCATCGATGGTCCCGATCGCCACTCCATTGGGGCCGTCGCCGACGGTGACGGTGTCGATGACGGCGTTGGTGGCCGTGGCGATCACCGACACGCTGTCAGCGAGGCTGTTGGTGACGTAGGCGCGGGAGCCGTCCGGCGTGACCGCCACATCCAGGGGGAAGTCGCCGACGGTGACGGTGTCGATGACGGTGTTGGTGGCTGTGTCGATCACGGACACGTTGTCCGAGAGGGCGTTGGTGACGTAGGCGCGGGAGCCGTCCGGCGTGACCGCCACCCTCGCGGGGCCGTCGCCGACGGTGACGGTGTCGATGACGGTATTGGTGGTCGTGGCGATCACCGACACGGTGTCATCGAAGCTGTTGGTGACGTAGACGCGGGAGCCGTCCGGCGTGACCGCCACACCCCCAGGGAAGTCGCCGACGGTGACGGTGTCGATGACGGTGTTGGTGGCTGTGTCGATCACGGACACGTTGTCCGAGAGGCTGTTGACGACGTAGACGCGGGAGCCGTCCGGCGTGACCGCCACCCCGTTGGGGAAGTCACCGACGGTGACGGTGTCGATGACGGTGTTGGTGGCTGTGTCGATCACGGACACGTTGTCCGAGAGGCCGTTGGCGACGTAGACGCGGGAGCCGTCCGGCGTGACCGCCACACCCGTGGGGTTGTCGCCGACGGTGACGGTGTCGATGACGGTGTTGGTGGCTGTGTCGATCACGGACACGTTGTCCGAGCCGGCGTTGGCGACGTAGACGCGGGAGCCGTCCGGCGTGACCGCCAACAGCGTGGGGTTGTCGCCGACGGTGACGGTGGCGGTGACGGTGTTGGTGGCTGTGTCGATCACCGACACTGTGTCCGCGTTGGTGTTGGCGACGTAGGCGAAGGTTCCGGTCTGCGCGGCGGCGGGCGTGGCTACGGCGAGCGGGACGGCCAGGCCGGCCAGGACCGCCAGTCCCGTCACCCAGGCCCGCAACAGCACCCACCACGAACCTCTGCCCCTGCGACTTCGCCCCTTGCGTCCCCGCCCCGGCGCCCCCGAGACTGCAATACCCGACATGAAGACCTCCTGTAGTGCACGCCACCGACGTGCTTCCCGTGCTCCGAAATGAGGGCGGCGACCGATGCCCTGTCAGGGACGTCAGGGGTCGCCGCGGCGCTGTTCGCCGCAGCTCACGCTAAGTGTCCGATCAATTACATGCTGCTCAAAACGCAGGAGAGAGGGCTATACGGGCGAGCCGAGCGGTACGGCGCGGACATGCGGCAAGGGACGCCGCTCTGTTAGCGAAGCCGCCACAGACGGAGGAAGAGGAGACGGGGGTCGAGCCCCAGGCCGCCTGGAGTGTCCTTGCCCGCTCGTTGCAGTCCGCGACGAGGGGATGCGGCCCGAACGGGACCATGCGCCGCCGTACGTCCTGGACGGCTTCGATCGCGCGGGAGGAAGGCAGGGCGCGTGCCGCCTCCTACGTGAGGGCGGTGGATCGGCTTTGGCCGGTGTCCTGCCTGGTTTGGGGTCGTGCATGATCAGGGGGCCGTACGCTTGCCGGCTACTCGGGCAGGTTTGTCCCCTGCCCGCAATGTGTCCGAGTGGCCCCCTGGTCTTGCTCGACGCGGGTCCCGGATCGGGGAGGTGGGTAAAGCCGTGGAGCCGTCCGTCCCCACCCCCGGCCTGGTTCTTTCGCCCCCTTGTGGGCGCGGGCGGGCGACGACGTGCGGCCCCGGTGGCGTAGACATTGAGGGGCAAGCGCGGCGGCGTCCGGCCGGCGCCGCCGCGCCTTGGCGCGGCACCTCTGATCTCTGCATCAGACTGCTACCGCAGTTCAGGAGGTCGGGAATGCAGACGCTCGATGCGTCCAATGTGGTGTTCTTCCGAGCGACCGTCTCTTCCCCCGGGCCCGGTGCGCTGGCGTCTTGAGGTCTGCTGGGGGCGACTCGGGCGTATGGCGAGCATGGGACAGAGCCGGTCCAGTGTGGCTTGGCTACGTGTGGCGGCTGGACCGGCGGGACCTGTGCTCGATGACCGGCCCTCAGCAGCGAGCGCAGCGAGCCTTGATGACGTAGGGAAACTCTGTCCGCGCAACTCAGCTGGTGCGGCTGAGCGTGTTCAGGTGGTCAAGGTACTCGCGGCCAGCTGCTTCGCTGGCGTAATCGCGGTTGACGATCCCGGCCAGTTCTCGACTGACCATGAGGAGCGACGGCAAGGACTGCCGATCACCTTTGAGTGCCCACGTTCCGTAGGTCACGGCTTGGTCCAGATCGCCCTGCCGAGCGGCTACTACCCCGAGTGTGATCCGAGCCTCGGCCATCCTCATCGGTGCGCGTTCGGTTCCGTCAAAGTCTGTCCCCGCACGAATCACCTCGTGAGCTAGGTTCTCCGCGAAGCGGTCCTCTCCGAGGAGTCGGTAGCAGTCCATCGCATAGAAATCGAACTTCGCCGGGTCCACCACGAAGTGGTGATCAAGGTTTTCGGGGTACGGCATTCCTTCGAGCAGCTTGCGGCCGCGATCGAGTGCAACCTCAGTCTGCCGACGATCACCAAGTCGGGCCCATCCCTTGGCTTCCTGGGCTGCAAGCTGGACGGCCACCCCATGGTTTGGCGCGGCGTCCGTTCCTGCCTGTGAGGCAGCAAGGATGCCGCGGTAGTCGCCAGTGGTCAGGGCGAACCATGCACGCATCTCGTGAGCCCAACCGGCGATCTCCGAGTTACCCGCCTCGTTGGCGAGCGACAGAGCGGCGCGGCGCGTGCTCTCAGCGGCTCCTCGGTCGCCCATGTCGTACTCGACACAGCCGATCAGGAGGGCCAGCCATCCTGAGAGCGTGAGCACCTCCCGGTGCTGGGCAAGAGTGAGTCGCTGAGCCTGGAGGCCGGCCACACGCTTGAGCCATTGGCGTCCCTCCATCGCAAGCTGGCCGCTCGGCAGGTGCGGGTACTCAGAGCACAGCCGATCGGTGGTGATCCGCAGAGCGTCCAGAGTGGCGCTGTCGACGTCGGACGCCTGCAAGCGGCTGATGATGTCGAGCGTTTCCATGCCGCTGGCCGCGATGATCTCGGCGTTTCCGTCTCGTCGGCTGGCGACGGGGAAGATCGCATGGGTCACAGTGCCGAAGGTTGCGGCAATGATCGGCTGGTAGAACTCGCTCGGCGTGACTTCACCGGACTCCCAGCGCTTCCACTGCCGCACCATGCTCGCGCCCTCAGGCAGCCGCTTCGGTGCGTGTGCTCGTAGGGCAGCCACGGCCTCAGCTTGTGACCACTGCCGCGTCTCTCGCTCCGCCGCGATACGTCGCGCCCATGCCGGACGGTCGTCGCTCATGTGCCCTCCCATCGGGGTGCCTGCTTCGAGTCTGGCATCCCGCAAGCCGGTGACACGGGGGTGACAGGGGGTTGGCACCAAGGCTGTCCCCCAGTGACACCACGCCTGTCACTAGTTGCACGGTCACGGAGCGCGCATGGTGGATCACCAGTCAGGCGCTGCCCTTCTGACCGGCTCGCTTCTCCAACTCGGCCACTCGGGCGGCAAGTTCTCGGATCTCGGAGTGGATTGCGTTGATCTCGTCCCGCTTAACATGCCCGGTCGCTTCGTCAGCGCTTGTCGGAGGCGTCTGCACGAAGTACCCCCGTGTCGGCACGGACGTGATCAACCCTTCGTCCATGAGGATCTGGAGCGCGTTGCCGATGGTGACCGTCGTGACCTCGAACCTGTCAGCGAGATTGCGAAGTGATGCAAGGCGATGCCCTGCCGGGAGTCGGGCGTCTGCGATCTCGGTGCGCAGTGCGTCGGCGATCTGCACTTTCTTGGGCCGCGGATCGTGGGCAGCAACGGTCATGAACCGAGGGTATCGAGCACCAAGAACTAGCGCACTCTATCGCGCACTACCTCTTGTGCTCTAGTCTGCTATATAGCAGCATGCCTCATGACGCTCCAGTCATGAGAAGCCGAGAGGGCGACGCCCAACCGCCAAGTAGTTCGCCGCCCTCCCAATCCCCTGAAAGGGAGTTCCATCATGCGCAGGATCCCCGTGAAGACCGAAGCCATGACGGTGATGTTGATCCAGGCTCCGGAGCCGAAGGTCAAGAACCGGGAGACCGGTGAGGTCGCGATCGACAAGCAGTCCGGCAAGGTTCAGTTCAACGTGAACGTGGCCGTGGTCGTGGATGGCCGGCCGGACGCGGTGACCGTCGTGGTGACCGAGGACGGTGTGCAGCCGGACCTGGTCCCCGGTATGCCGGTGGCTCTGCCTGGTCTGGTGGCCACTCCGTGGGAGAACGACTTCGGGCACGGCATCAGCTTCAAGGCAACCGCGGTGATGGCCGCGCAGGTTCCGGCGGCTGCGAACGGCAAGGGCTGATCGCCGTGACGGAACTGCTTCTGTGCATAGGCGCGTTAGTGGTCTTCGCGCTGATCGTTCGGGTCAAGGCTCCGGCCGTGTACTGGGTGCTGTTCGGTCTTCCGGCCGCGCTCTACCGGGTGCTGTCGTCCTACCGTCCGACGATGGAGGCGTGTGAGCTGACGGTGGCTCCGCCGTGGTGGAAGGTCTTCGCCCGAAAGCTGTCCGCCGGTGAGCAGCAGGCCCGCCCCGGTGTTCCGAAGCTGCGCGGGATACGCCCGACCCGCACCGGTCTGGTGCTGCGCCTGCGGCTGGCTGCGGGCCTGGCCCCGGACGATGTGGTCAAGTCGGCCGAGCGGCTGCGGCACGCGTGGGGTGTGTACTCGGTGCACGTCTTCGAGATCAAGCCGGGTGTGGTCGATCTGCGGATGACCGGCTTCGACATCCTTGCCCACGTGCGGATGCCGCGCCGTCTGGCTGCGGGACCGCTGTCCGCGACGGTTGCTCTGCGGGAGGACGGCCGGCCGTACGTGCGCGACTATCAGGAGATCCCGCACGGCCTGACGCTGGGTGCGAACAAGTCGGGCAAGTCGATGCATCAACGCTGCCTAATCAAGGCTCTCGCGCCGCAGAGTGTCGCGCTGGTCGGCATCGACTGCAAACGCGGCGTGGAGCAGGGCCCCTTCGCCCCGCGGCTGTCGGCCCTGGCCATCACCCCTGATCAGGCCGAAGGGCTGCTGGACGCGCTGGTCGAGGAGATGGAAGACCGCTTCGACTTGCTGTGCCTGCACCAGGGCATCGCCCCGGGCACCCCGCTCGAGGACATCACCTCCGACATCTGGGGCCTGCCGAAGAAGCTGCGCCCGGTCCCGATCGTGGTCCTGATCGATGAGATCGCCGAATTGTTCCTGATCGCCTCCAAGGCAGACACGGCCCGCCGGGACCACATGGTCACGCAGCTGGTGCGCCTCGCTCAGCTGGCCCGCGCGGTCGGCATCTACCTGGAGGTGTGCGGGCAGCGCTTCGGCTCCGAGCTCGGCAAGGGCGCCACCGCGCTGCGTGCTCAGCTCACCGGGCGTGTGGTGCATCGCTGCAACGACAAGCAGACCGCCGAAATGGGCCTGGCCGACGTCAACGAACTCGCCGTCACGGCTGCGACCAGCATCGCCCCGGAGCGGGCCGGTACCGCGATCGTCGGTGACTCCTCCGGCAACTGGACGCGCATCCGCACACCGAAGACGTCCCTGGGTGAAGTCGCTGCGGTGTGCCGCGAGTTCGCGCACCTGACGCCGGACATCCCGACCCTGGCCCCGTTCCGCCCGGCCACCGGCATCCCGGCATCAGCCACTCCTGCGGCACAGGCCGTCGCCTCGGGCACCCCGTAGCCTCATCGCTCCATCCGGTCGGCGTGACCATCTCGCGCCAGGTCCCTACCCCGCCATGCCCGAAAGGAGTAGCCCCGTGACGGCACCGAAGCGCACCGCCCGCCGCCCGGCCACCAGCAAGCCAAAGCCCAAGCCCAAGCCGTGTCCGGACTGCGCGACCGGTCAGGTCTCCGAGTCCTTCCAGGTCGGCGGCCGGTGCAAACGGGAAAGCAGTGACCGGCCGGAAGCCCTGTGCCTGACCTGCTTCGGCACCGGCCAGACCCCGACCGAGTGATTCCGCCGGGTGCCGGGCGGCAGGACGTATGAGCCCCGCCCGGCCCTGGCCCCAACACCCCGAGGAGGTGAAGACCCGTGAGCCGCAAGATCCGCCTGGATGCCGTGCTGGTGCAAGCCGTGATCGCCGGTGCTCTGTCCTTCGCCCACCTGCACGACATCGCCGTCGCCGCAGGCCAGGACGGCTGGAAAGCCTGGGCCTACCCGGTCTCCGTGGATCTGCTGCTGGTCGCCGCCTGGCGACGCCTGCGCATCCTCCGGGATGCCGGTGAGCCCGCGCGTGCGGCGTGGACCTGGTTCACGGTTGCGCTCGCTGCCTCGCTCGGCGCGAATGTCGCCACCGCGGGCCTGCTTGACCTGAACAACGTTCCTGCCTGGCTGCGGATCCTGGTGGCCGGCTGGCCCGCACTCGCGTTCCTCGGCGGCACCCTGCTCGTCCATACCCCCGCCCACCAGGCCACCGACGCGAGTCCCGCCCCGGGCCCGCTTCCCGAACCGGCTGCGGACATCGCGCTCACCCGTGACACACCCGCCGCGGTCCCGGCCTCCGATCCCGAGCCTGAGATCGATCCAGTTCGCGCGCTTCCGCCCGCCGCCCCGGTACCGGCCGCGCTCCTCGCGCACGCCCGGAAGATCGCCGATGCGCACCGGGCCTCGACCGGTACCGCGATCGATCCCGACACCCTGCGTGCCCGTCTGGGTGTGCCCGGCCCGATGGCCGATGCCCTCGCCCTCCAGCTCACCGGAAAGGACTGACCGGCTGTGAACGTCGAGCTTCCGCTGATCTTCCTCGTGGCCATCTTCGGCTACTTCGGGATCAAGCACCTGCGTCCGCCGACCTGGCTGATCGTCGTGCTCCTCCTCAGCGGCTTCCTCCTCGCCGACACGTTCCTGGCCCCGGCGATCGAGTCCGGCACCAAGGCCGGTGTCGACGTCGTCAACGGCACCACCAAGTGACCTGACCGGAAGGGAGAACCACCGTGATACGCCCCGATGCACAGCTCCGAAGCGGACATGTTCCGTCCGACCTGATCCCCCCGGGCACCGACCCTCGGTCCGTGGTCATCGTCCACACCACGCCCCGCTCATGGACGGGCCCGGTGGTCTTGATCCTCGTGGCCACGGTCGGCCTCTGCGGCCTGGTCTACATCACCACCGTCGCCGTGCTGTCCCTGGTCCAGGTCGCCGCCACCACAGCAGCAGCCATCAAAGCCGCGGTTCCCACGCTGATCGGCGGAGGCGGACTGATCACCCTCGCAGTCAAGGTCCCCAAGAAGCCCAGCAAATGACCGGCCCTCCGGGCGGACTCTACCGCCAAGTATCCGCCGCCCGGACGGACCGACCCCTACCCGATCTCACAACCGGAGGGACTCCATCATGACCCACCCCAAGCGCCCCGCTGATCGGATCTGCCCGAACTGCGACGGCTTCCCGTCCGTCGCCGTGACCCTCGGTGGCCGCGACCGCTCCGGACACCTGCGCACCATCACCGCGCACTGCCCGGCCTGCCACGGCACCGGCACCGCACCCCGCTGGCTCGTCACCACGCGCGTCTCGACGGCGGGGCGGTGAGGGCATGAACGAGATCGAAGGGAATGCACTCGGCGACCAAGAG
This sequence comes from Streptomyces sp. NPDC049597, assembly GCF_040675505.1. Lineage (NCBI taxonomy): Bacteria > Bacillati > Actinomycetota > Actinomycetes > Kitasatosporales > Streptomycetaceae > Streptomyces > Streptomyces sp. NPDC049597. Next base: position 9,216 of record NZ_JBFAOY010000028.1, on the reverse strand, counting down.
GTACTGCTCTCAGCTCTGGCCCGCTTCGCCCAGACGCACCCGGCCCTGCCCGGCGGCTACATCAGCACCAGCAGCTTCACCCCCACCGAGGCTCACGTTCTCCTCGACACGGCCAGCGCCTTGGAAGCCTGGCGTGAAGCCCTTCATGTGGACACCACCGAGGTCGCTCGCAGCGCGCTGAATCAACGCACCAGGCTGGAGTTCGTCACGCGGCTTGGACGCTCGACGGTCGTTATCTACGCGGTGTTCTCCCTCGCCACCGAGGGGGCGGCTGTATGAGTACCCCCGAGGTTTTGGCGCTGACGCTGTGGCAGCCCTGGGCGAGTGCGATCGCCTACGGCACCAAGCGGATCGAGAACCGCACCTGGCCGACCGATCATCGGGGCCTGGTCCTCATCCACGCCGGACGCACCACCGACCCGAACGCGAAAGACGCACCGCTGGCCCGTCCGTTCCTGCGCCGCCCCTTCCCCCGGGGCGCAATCGTCGCCGTCGCCCGCCTGGAGGACTGCCACACCGACGACGGCTGGTGCACACTCTGGTCCGCCCGGGGCCGCTACCACTGGCGACTCACCGACGTGACACCGCTCGCCGCGCCGCTGCCGTGGCCCGGCGCCCGTGGCCTGTGGACCCCGCCGCCCGGACTGCTCACCTCCCCGCGCCTCGCCGATGCGATGGAGGCGGCCCATGGCTGACACGCTCGACCCGACCACCCTGGGCGACCTGCTCAGGGTGGCCTCGGCCCCCGACTTCGACCGCTGGCAAGACCAGATCAAAAAGACCGGCGGATGCGCCCAACCCATCCACCTCACCGGCTGGACCCTCACCCGCGACAAGAACACCGGCCAGGTCCTGCACACCTACTCCACCGAAGACGAACCCGGCGGCCGGCTACGGATCGCCTGCGGCAACCGCCGTGCTTCGCGCTGCCAGCCCTGCGCCTACCTCTACGCGGGAGACGCCTACCGCCTCGTCCGCGCGGGCCTTTCCGGCGACGACGCCATGAACATCCCGGCCTCTGTACGGGAGCGCCCCCGGGTCTTCGCCACCCTGACCGCCCCGTCGTTCGGGCCGGTCCACAACATCCCCGATGCCGGGCGCTGCCGCTGCGGTGCTCGCCACCGAGAGGACGATCCCGCCCTCGGCACGGCCCTCGATCCCGCGACGTACGACTACGCCGGCGCGGTCCTGTTCAACAACCACGCAGGCGAGTTGTGGCACCGGTTCATCAACCGGCTCCGCCGCGAACTCGCCGCAGCTGCCGGACTCACGCAGAAGGCGTTCAAGGAATCGGCCCGGCTGTCGTTCAACAAGGTCGCGGAGTTCCAAAAGCGAGGTGCGATCCACTTCCACGCCGTCATCCGCATTGACGGACCCGACGGGCCCGACAGCACGCCCCCGGCCTGGGCCACCCTCGACCTGCTCACCGAGGCGATCCACGAGGCTCGCAAGCACCCGTACACCACGGTGACCGTGCCCGCCGCCGACGGGCAGCCCGCACGCACCCTGGGCTGGGGCAAGAAACTCGACGTCCGGCCCATCACGGCGTTCGACTCGGACGACATCACAGAGCAGAAGGTCGCGGCCTACGTCGCCAAGTACGCCACCAAAGCAGCCGAGACCACCGGCACACTCGACCGCCGGATCGGCGAACTCGCCGAACTCGACCAACACCGCATGCCCGACCACGCACGCCGGCTCATCCGCGCCTGCTGGGACCTCGACCCGCTCTACCCGGCCCGCAAGCTCTGGGCCTGGGCGCACATGCTCGGCTTCCGCGGCCACTTCCTCACCAAGTCCCGCCGCTACTCCTCCACCTTCACCGAGCGACGACAGGTCCGCGCCGACTACCGCGCAGCCGAACAACGCCGAACCCTCGGCCTGCCCGAGCCCGACACCACACTCGTCCTCGCCGACTGGCGCTACGCCGGCCACGGCCACACCCCCGGCGAATCCGCCCTCGCCGCGTCCATCGCCGAAGACATCCGCATCAACCGAGAAACCGCCCGGGAGGAATGGGCAGGAGGTGCCACCGATGAGCAGGAGCGCTGAGCGGCCGAAGGCTCACAAGGGTGCGCCGAAGCGTGAGGTCATGAGTACCGAGGAGTGGATGCGGATGCACCTCCGCCGGGCTCCTGAGAGGGATCAGGAGTGGGTGCGGCGCGTGCTCATCTTGCACGGGAAGGCGTGACCGTCATCGCCAGACAGGTTCGATCAGCCTGGGGTCGAACTTGCGGGCGCCTCGTCCGGCGGGGTAGATCATCACGGCTGAGAGGCTGTGGAGTACGACCTCCTGCTGGCGCTCGATTGGGAGATCAAGGAACTCGGCCAACGAGAGGTCGGCGGCTGCCTTCTGGGCTTCTGCTTGCTTCTGCTGCTTGTAGAAGCGGGCCCGTTCCAACCTGAGTTCGTCGCGCTCCCTCTCCTTCGCGGGGAGCAGCTGTAGCAGGGTGGACACGGTGATCTGCTTGGTCTTCTCGGCTTCCAGAAGCTGGCTGATGTCAGCCACGACCGATTCCAGCTCGGCCTCCCGCGGCCACTGCTGCTCGACGGGCACCCCTCGTGCGGCCGCCTTCTCCCGCTGCTCCTCCAGCACCAGTTCCGCGATCAGTTTGTCGACGGGCTCACCCACGCGCCCGACCTTGCCGCACCCGCCATTGACCACCGAGCACTGATACGTGTACCTGGCTGCCTTTGAGCCTGGCTTCCATCGCTGGTTGACCTGTCCCCGAATCTTGGTCTTGCAGAGTCCGCACCGGGCGATGCCTGACAGCAGGTACTTGCGGGCCAGGAGCTTTCCCGGACGCTGTTGTTGCTTGCGCTCCGCAATGGCCGCACACACCGCCTCCCACTCTGCGACGGTGTTGATCGGCTCCCATTCACCCTTGACTGGCTCACCGTCGTCCCCGGTCAGGATCTCGCCGTGGTACGTGCGATACCCGACCAGCCGAGGGTTGGTCAGGATGTGCTCGACGTGGTGGTGTGCCATGCGCTTGGTGCCGGCACGCGGGTTGCCGAGTCCCTGTTCCCACCAACGGGCACGGATCGTGCCGATGCGGACCCCGGCGAGGATCTCTTGTTGGGCTTCGCGGATCGCTCGCGCGGCCTCGGGGTCGACCTTCGTCCGATCGTCCTTGCGCCATCCGTACGGTGCCGGGCCGCCGCTGTCCTTGCCCTGCTGGGCCAGCTCCAGGTGCTTGCGCTTGATCCGGCGGGACGCGTCATGCGACGACTTGTTGGCGAATGCGACCATGATGCGGGCCATGGTCCGGCCGTCCGGCGTTCCCAGGTTCACGTCGTTGGTGACCGTCGCGAACTCCAGCTTGGGGCGCTCGTCGAAGATCTCGATCAGCCGTTCCAGGTCGCGCGGCTGTCGGGCAAGGCGGTCCAGGTCGTAAGCGACGATGCCGTCGATGAGGCCGGCGCTCAGGTCCTTCAGCATCAGCTCGAACTCGTCACGGACGACGTTTCGCTTGAACGCTGAGACGTCGTTGTCTTCGTAGGTCTTCACTGCCTGCCAAGACCGAAGATCAGCCAGACGCTCGCAATCCTGCTGCTGTCGGGCCACGCCCAGGGCATCGCCCTCATCGTCCCGAGAGATTCGGGTGTAGATCCCCACTTTGCGCGCCACGATGAACGGACCTCCCCCTGCGTCTCAAAGCAGGGCAAGGCTACTACTGTCATACAGTCAAGTCAGCGTGGAGCGTGGAGAAGCCCGTCGTGCGCCGGTCCGGGCAGGTTCTCGACGCGTAGGGACGCCTAGGGAGCGCAGGGACGCGCAGGAGAGCGCGCGGGACTCCGCGGCGACATGGAAAGGCCCCCGCAGGCGGGGGCCTTTCCTCTGCCCGGATCAGATCGTGCCGAGCTTGATGATCGACAGCAGCGCGATCAGCTGGATCGCCGACGCGCCCAGGGCCTTCGGCCACGGCAGGTCGTGGGACTTGCTGACCATCGACGTGAACAGCGCCCCGGCCGCCAGCCACGTCAGCCAGCCCAGCACCTGCACCAGGGAGTTCTCGCCGCCCAGGAAGAGGGCGAAGACCAGGCGCGGCGCGTCCGTGATGGACATGATCAGCATGGAGAGGCCGACCGTCGGCTGCCACGCGCCGTCGCCGCCGAACTGGCGGGCCAGCGTATGGGTCACGGCGCCGAGGATCAGTCCACTGATCACGAACGTGACGCCCGTGCTCAGCACGTACGGGATCGCGGTGGAGATCGTCGCGTTGATCACCTCCTCGCGCGGCTCGTCGAAGCCGAAGATCGCGAGCAGGCCGTAGAGGAAGGTGACGACGAGCGCGGGGCCCCACACCGGGTAGTCCCGCATCTGCAGGAAGGTCGGGCCGGGGCGCATCACGATGCCGCTCAGCAACTGCTTCCAGTGCAGTCGCGGACCGGCGGGTGCGGCCGGGGCCGCGCCGGCGCGGTAGGTGGCGCCGTCGCCGTACACGTCGTCGTCGTGGACGCTGAACGCCTGCGTGTGGCCCGGGTTGTTGGCCGCGTACGGGTCGTGCGCGGGCGGGGCCTGGTGGTACGGGTCGCCGAAGTACTCCGGCTCGTCGTACCCGCCCTGGCGGCGCTGCTGCTGCTGATACTGCTGGGGCCCGCCGCTCGTCCGGGGCCACTGCGGGGCCTGCTGCCCGTAGGGAGGCGCGGTACGGCCGCCGCCCGGGTAGGGCGGCGCCTGGGGCGCCTGCTGTTGTTGCGGCGTGCGGTTGTCCCGGCCGCGTCCGATCCTGAATCCAGCCACGTAATCGAACGTACCCGGTCCGCGCATGGCGGGTGACGGCGGACCGGGAACCGGGGGCCTTTGCGGCCGAGCTGTGACATCCCCTAGGGGTGCCCCGAGGGGGACCGGCCCCGTGTGACTTCGCCGAGGTCAGAAGTGGTGGGTGGGGCTCCGGGAGACATGACAGAAGCGGCCGGTCCTGCCCCCGAGGCAGGTCCGGCCGCTCGCTGTTCCTACTGGAGGACGGCTACTTCACCGGCTCCGGTTCCGACGTGTTCTCGGCCTCGGCCTCGCCCGCCGGGTCGACGGGCGTCCTGACCGAGTCGAGGAGCAGTTGCGCCACGTCCACGACCTGCAGCGATTCCTTGGCCTGGCCGTCGTTCTTCTTGCCGTTGACGGAGTCGGTGAGCATGACCAGGCAGAACGGGCAGGCGGTGGAGACGATGTCCGGGTTGAGGGACAGGGCCTCGTCGACGCGCTCGGTGTTGATGCGCTTGCCGATGCGCTCCTCCATCCACATCCGGGCGCCGCCGGCGCCGCAGCAGAAGCCGCGTTCCTTGTGGCGGTGCATCTCCTGCTGGCGCAGGCCGGGGACCTTGTCCATGATCTCGCGCGGGGGCGTGTAGACCTTGTTGTGGCGGCCCAGGTAGCAGGGGTCGTGGTAGGTGATCAGGCCCTCGACCGGGGTGACCGGGATCAGCTTGCCCTCGTCGATGAGGTGCTGGAGCAGCTGGGTGTGGTGGATGACCTCGAACTCGCCGCCCAGCTGGGGGTACTCGTTCGCGATCGTGTTGAAGCAGTGGGGGCAGGTCGCGACGATCTTCTTCGCGGACTTCGGCTTCTTCGTCGACTCGTCCTCGTCGTCCTCGCCGAAGGCCATGTTGAGCATGGCGACGTTCTCCTGGCCGAGCTGCTGGAACAGCGGCTCGTTGCCCAGGCGGCGGGGGGAGTCGCCGGTGCACTTCTCCTCGCCGCCCATGATCGCGAACTTGACGCCCGCCATGTGCAGCAGCTCAGCGAAGGCCTTGGTGGTCTTCTTGGCCCGGTCCTCCAGGGCGCCGGCGCAGCCGACCCAGTAGAGGTAGTCGACCTCGGTGAGGTCCTCGACGTCCTTGCCGACGATCGGGACCTCGAAGTCGACCTCCTTGGTCCATTCCACGCGCTGCTTCTTGGCCAGGCCCCAGGGGTTGCCCTTCTTCTCCAGGTTCTTGAGCATCGTGCCCGCCTCGGACGGGAACGCGGACTCGATCATGACCTGGTAGCGGCGCATGTCGACGATGTGGTCGATGTGCTCGATGTCGACCGGGCACTGCTCGACGCAGGCGCCGCAGGTGGTGCAGGACCACAGCACGTCCGGGTCGATGACGCCGTTCTCCTCGACGGTGCCGATCAGCGGCCGCTCGGCCTCCGCCAGCGCGGCGGCGGGCACGTCCTTCAGCTGCTCCTCGGATGCCTTCTCCTCGCCCTCCATGGTCTTGCCGCCGCCGGCCAGCAGGTAGGGGGCCTTGGCGTGCGCGTGGTCGCGCAGCGACATGATCAGCAGCTTCGGGGAGAGCGGCTTGCCGGTGTTCCAGGCGGGGCACTGCGACTGGCAGCGGCCGCACTCGGTGCAGGTGGAGAAGTCGAGGATGCCCTTCCAGGAGAACTGCTCGACCTGGGAGACGCCGTAGACGTCGTCCTCGCCCGGGTCCTCGAAGTCGATCGGCTTGCCGCCCGACGTCATCGGCTGCAGCGCGCCCAGGGCGCTCTCGCCGGTGGCGTTGCGCTTGAACCAGATGTTCGGGAAGCCGAGGAAGCGGTGCCAGGCCACACCCATGTTGGTGTTGAGCGCCACCGTGATGGCCCAGATGAAGGAGATGCTGATCTTCACCATCGCGGTGAAGTAGATCAGCGTCTGCAGCGTCGGCACGCTCAGGCCCTTGAAGGCCAGGACCAGCGGGTACGAGGCGAAGTACGCCGCCTCGTAGTGCTCGACGTGGTGGATCGCGCCCTCCAGGCCGCGCAGCACGTAGATCGCCAGGCCGATGGTGAGGATCACGTACTCGACGAAGTACGCCTGCCAGGCCTTGGAGCCCGCGAAGCGGGACTTGCGGCCCGCGCGGGAGGGCAGGCTCAGCAGCCGGATCGCCATCAGCACGACGATGCCGAGGATCGTCATCACGCCGATGAACTCGATGTAGAGCTCGAACGGCAGGAAGCCGCCGACGACCGGGAGCACCCAGTCCGCCTCGAAGAGCTGTCCGAACGCCTGCACCAGGGTGGGCGGCAGCGTCAGGAAGCCGACGGCCACGAACCAGTGCGCGAATCCGACGATGCCCCACCGGTTCATCCGGGTGTGGCCGAGGAACTCCCTGACCAGGGTGACCGTGCGCGCCTTGGGGTTGTCGGTGCGGCTGCCCGCGGGCACGGGCTGCCCGAGCTTGACGAACCGGTAGATCTGCGCGACCGCTCGGGAGATGAGCGCAACGCCGACCACGGTCAGGGTCAGCGACACGATGATCGCGGCGAGTTGCATTGGGGGCTCCTCGGGCCTGCGAGGGTGGGATGATCCAGCACTATTACTAAGCGGTAACTTATTCAGTCCGTGCTGAGCGTACCCACTTATTCCGCCGCACTGTAGCTGGGTGGGCGGTGATCTGTGTCGCTCAGGCAACCCTGACCGGAGGGCGCCCGGCGACCGCGGTGGGGACCGTTCTGGCCAGGATCATCAGGTCGAGTCCGAGCCAGTGCTGTTCCACATAATGCAGGTCGAGCACCGTCATTTCCTCCCAGGGCAGCTCGGATCGCCCGCTGATCTGCCACAGGCCCGTGATTCCGGGCCGTACGGCGAGGCGGGCCCGCCCCGGGCCGGTGGGGGCCGGGGCGACGGGCAGCGGGGGCGGTCCGACGAGGGACATCTCGCCGCGCACGACGTTGAGCAGCTGCGGCAGGCCGTCCAGGAACCGGCGGCGCAGCAGCCTGCCCACCAGTGTGACGTGACCGGCGTGCGTCGTGCGAAAAGTGAGCCTCTCGAAGGGGCGGCCGCCCAGGCCCGTGTGCGGTGCGCGGTGCAGGACCGGGCCCGGCGACGTCACGGCGACGGCGGCCGCGGCGACCAGCAGGACCGGGGACAGCGCCAGCAGCAGAAGGAGGCTGCCTGCGAGGTCGACGGCTCGCTTCGGGGGCATGTGTGTCCACCCTTCGTCGCGAATGATGGTTATTGACCGCTTTTTGCGACTATGACTGTCGCAGACCGGCCTCGATCCGAACGGGTGCGCCACGCGCGGGAGAGTCAGGCTGCATATAAGTGCCGGATAAAAGTTGAGTCGCCTCGACTCAGGTCTGTTGACTCATCGGGAGACGTCGGGCATCCTTGAGCCAGTTCCACTCAAGTCAGCTGGAGGAATTGAAATGGCACGTGCGGTCGGCATCGACCTGGGCACGACTAACTCCGTCGTCAGCGTTCTGGAGGGCGGCGAGCCCACCGTCATCACCAACGCCGAGGGTGCCAGGACCACGCCGTCCGTCGTCGCCTTCGCGAAGAACGGTGAGGTGCTGGTCGGCGAGGTGGCCAAGCGTCAGGCGGTCACCAACGTCGACAGGACCATCCGGTCCGTCAAGCGCCACATGGGCACGGACTGGAAGATCGAGCTCGACGGGAAGCACTTCAACCCGCAGCAGATGAGCGCGTTCATCCTGCAGAAGCTGAAGCGCGACGCCGAGTCGTACCTGGGTGAGAAGGTCACCGACGCGGTGATCACCGTCCCGGCGTACTTCAACGACTCGGAGCGCCAGGCCACCAAGGAGGCCGGCGAGATCGCGGGCCTTAACGTCCTGCGCATCGTCAACGAGCCCACCGCGGCCGCCCTGGCCTACGGCCTGGACAAGGACGACCAGACGATCCTCGTCTTCGACCTCGGTGGCGGCACCTTCGACGTCTCGCTGCTGGAGATCGGCGACGGCGTCGTCGAGGTGAAGGCCACCAACGGTGACAACCACCTCGGTGGTGACGACTGGGACCAGCGCGTCGTCGACTACCTGGTCAAGCAGTTCCAGAACGGGCACGGCGTCGACCTGTCCAAGGACAAGATGGCTCTCCAGCGTCTGCGCGAGGCCGCGGAGAAGGCGAAGATCGAGCTGTCGTCCTCGACCGAGACGACGATCAACCTGCCGTACATCACGGCGTCCGCCGAGGGCCCGCTGCACCTGGACGAGAAGCTCACCCGCGCCCAGTTCCAGCAGCTGACGGCCGACCTGCTCGAGCGCTGCAAGACCCCGTTCCACAACGTCATCAAGGACGCCGGCATCCAGCTGTCCGAGATCGACCACGTGGTCCTGGTCGGCGGCTCGACCCGTATGCCCGCCGTCGCCGAGCTCGTCAAGGAGCTCACCGGCGGCAAGGACGCCAACAAGGGTGTGAACCCGGACGAGGTCGTCGCGATCGGCGCCTCGCTCCAGGCCGGTGTCCTCAAGGGTGAGGTCAAGGACGTCCTGCTCCTCGACGTGACCCC
>NZ_JBFAOY010000027.1:0-96851 GCF_040675505.1 Streptomyces sp. NPDC049597 | reverse complement strand
AGGAACCGGCAGCGGCGAGGGCCGCCGTCCCGCAGCGGGATGGCGGCCCTCGCCGTTCCTCTCGGCGCGGGCGGCCGGTTCCGGGCGACCGCCCCGGCGCGCTCGATGTCGCCGTGCCCGGCTCCGCGTCCTGGAGAGCGGGCCGGTGTCGCGCTCCACGACCACGGGAACCCGCGTACCGCTTCTGATGTCAGCGGTGCCACCGGGCTCGTGGGCAGGGAGGACGCGGCGCTGGTGCGGGAGGGCACGGTGAAGCTCAACCGCCTTGCGGGCTCGGCCCGTACGGCCGCGGTGACCGGGGCGTACGGGACGGTGTGGGGGCTGCTTTCGGCCGCGCTGCCCGCTCTGCCGGCCCTCGGGCCGACCCCGTGCGGTCTGGGCGAGATACTGGACGTGGCCGCCGACTGCGTGGAGCGCTGCGGTCCGGACACGGCGTCGCGTGCCGCAGACTCCGGTGCGGTTCCGAGGCTCATGGAACAGGCGGGACGGGGTGGTTCGTCCCGGCTCGTGGTCCAGGCGTCCTGGCTGCCGGCCGCACTGGGTCAGGGAAGCGGACATCGCACGCCAGAAACGGCCAAAACCAGCCCATAGCAGTCCAGATGGGCTTTTAACCCGTCAGTCACAAAGCGTTCGTGATCACGCAACACCGTTCGGTCACAGTGATGCCATGACCGATGTGACTTCTGCGAAGAGCGCCCGCCGTCCGCACCACTGGCGGCGGGACCTCGTCGAACTGGCCGCCCTGTTCACCGCGGTCGCCGTCGCCGACGCGATCGCCAACCTGATCGGACACGGCCCCGACGGTCCGTTCCTGCTCGTCGCCTCCGCCGTCACGCTGATCGCCACGGCGGCGTTCCACACATGGTGGGCACGACGCCACAGTCATGCGCCTCCCGCCACGGCAGCACCGCTGAGCACGGCTCCCGCCGAGGGGGCCGGCCCGGATCCGTCCGGCGACGAGCCGCGCGAGACGGCGCTGTGGCGGATGCGCACGACCGTCAAGGACGCCCCCGGCAGCCTGGCCGCCCTCTGCACCGCCCTGGCCCACCTCGACGTCGACATCCTGACCCTGCAGACGCACCCGCTGGGCGACGGCACGGTGGACGAGTTCCTGCTGCGCGCCCCCGCCGGCCTCCAGGCGCAGCAGCTCAGCCGCGAGATCGCCGCGGCCGGCGGCACGAGCACCTGGACCGAGCGCGCCGACGCGCACGACCTCGTCGACACCCCGACCCGCGTGCTCGGCCTCGCCACGCGCACCGCCCTCGACGCCGCGGAGCTGCCGCTCGCCCTGCGCCAGCTGCTGGGACGCTGCACGATCCGCTCGCGCCCGGCGCTCTCGCTGAGCGGCCGGCCCACCGGCGACATGCCGCCGGTGGAGGGCGTCCTGGAGGAGACCGTGATGCATCTGCGCGATCCGAACGGCGGCGCGATCACCGTCGAACGGCCGTACCTGCCCTTCACCCCGACCGAGTTCGCCCGCGCCCGCGCGCTCGTCGAGCTGGACGCCCGCCTCGGCCCGCGCATCCCGCGCAGCCAGGACGTGCTCACCCTCCCCGAGGGCAACGAGATCACCGTCCGCCGCGCCGACCAGGGCGACGTGGAGGCGGCGCTCGCCATGCACGAGCGCTGCTCGGACCGGACGCTGAGCCTGCGGTACCACGGCCCCGTGGGCGACGCCGACCGCTACCTCAACCACCTGCTCAGCCCGCGCTTCGGCCGCACGCTCGCGGTGCAGACGGCCTCGGGCCGGCTGGTCGCCCTCGGCCATCTGCTGTGGGACGGCGACGAGACCGAGGTCGCCCTGCTCGTCGAGGACGAGTGGCAGCGCCGCGGCATCGGATCGGAGCTTCTCGGCCGTCTGGTGGCCCTGGCCGCCGAGGCCGGCTGCGACAGCGTCTACGCCGTCACGCAGGCGTCGAACACGGGGATGGTCGCGGCGATGCGCGGCCTCGGCCTGCCGCTGGACTACCAGATCGAGGAGGGCACCCTGGTCGTCACCGCACGGCTGGACGCGGTACCGGTGCGCCCTGCGATCCGTTACGAGCAGGCGGAGCGCTGAGGATCTCGGCCGCCGCCCCCGGGCGCCGGACGGCCAGGGCGTCGTCCGGCCGGGCGCTGAGCGCCTCGGTCAGGTCCCGCCACAGGTCCTCGACGTCCTCCAGGCCGACCGACATCCGCAGCAGCCGGTCGCTGACCCCGTGTGCGCGCCGGTCGCCCTCGGCCACGATCCGGTGGCTGATGGAGGCCGGGTGCTGGATCAGGGTGTCGACGCTGCCGAGGCTCACCGCCGGGGTGATCAGCCGGACACCGGCGATCACCCTGTGCGGGTCGCCGTAGACCTCGAAGGAGACCATCGCGCCGCCGATGCTCGGGTAGTGCACCCGGGCGACCCGCGGGTCGGCGTCGAGCCTGCGGGCGAGATCGGCGGCGGTGGTCGACGCGGCCCTGACCCGTACCGGCAGGGTGGACAGACCGCGCAGCAGCAGATAGCCGGCCAGCGGGTGCAGGACGCCGCCCGTGGCGAACCGCACCTGGCGCAGCTTGCGCGCGAACTCCTCGTCGCAGGCCACGACGCCGCCCATGACGTCGCCGTGCCCGCCCAGGTACTTGGTCGCGCTGTGCAGCACCAGCCGGGCCCCCTCCTCGGCGGGCCGCTGGAGGACGGGGGTGGCGAAGGTGTTGTCGACGAGCAGCGGCACCGAACCGCAGGCCTGCCGCACGGCGCGCAGATCGACCTCCGCCAGCGTCGGGTTCGCCGGGGTCTCCACCATCACGAGGCCGGTGTCGGGGCGCAGGGCCTCGGCGATCCCCGCCGGGTCCGTCCACGTGACCTCGGTGCCGAGCAGTCCGGCGTTCAGCAGATGGTCGCTGCAGCCGTACAACGGCCGGACGGCGACGACGTGCCGCAGGCCCATGCTCGCGCGGACCAGCAGCACGGCGGTGAGTGCCGCCATGCCGCTGGCGAACGCGACCGCGGCCTCGGTGCCCTCCAGCTTGGCGAGGGCCGTCTCGAACCGCGCGGTGGTGGGATTGTCCAGCCGCGCGTAGACGGGCGGGCCGTCGAGGCGGGCGCCGGTCTCGGCGAAGGCGTCGATCCGGGCGGCCTCGGCGGCGGCGTCGTGGGAGGGGTAGGTGGTCGAAAGATCGAGCGGCGGGGCGTGCACGCCCAGCTCCGCGAGATCCTCGCGTCCTGCGTGCACGGCTTCGGTGGCCAGGGCCCGGGGTGCGGACGTGGCCGCTGCTGCGTTCTCCATGGCGGCACTGTGAACAGCTACCGGGACGTAGCGATACTTCTCCGTGTTACGTTCGGCAGATGGCTGAATCTGTCGCACTGGACCCGGTGGACCTGCACATCCTGCGCCTGCTGCAGAACGACGCCCGGACCACCTACCGGGAGCTCGCGGCAGAGGTCGGGGTGGCGCCCTCGACCTGCCTGGACCGGGTCACCAGGCTGCGCCGCTCCGGCGTGATCCTCGGCCACCGTCTCGCCCTGGACCCCGCCAGGCTCGGGCGCGGGTTGCAGGCCCTGCTGATGGTCCAGGTGCGTCCGCACCGGCGCGAACTGATCGGACCGTTCGTCGAGCGGATCCGGGCGCTGCCCGAGTCGCTGGCGCTGTTCCATCTGACCGGCCCGGACGACTACTTGGTGCACGTGGCCGTCACCGACATGGCGGACCTGCAGCGGCTGGTCCTGGACGAGTTCACCTCGCAGCGCGAAGTGGCCCGTGTGGAGACCCGGTTGATATTCCAGCAGTGGGAGTGCGGGCCGCTGCTGCCCCCCGCGCAGGGGCGTCAGGCGTCCGACGCCGGATGATGGTGACGCGGAGGGCTTCGGCGTACGAGGATGGCCCCATGCCACCCACTTCCAGCAGCGCGCTGCCCCGTCAGGTCGCCGACGCTTATGTCGACGCACTCGTCGAGCTCGATCCGATCGCCGGAACGTACCTGGGCGTCAAGGGGAGTTCCGGACTCCTGCCCGACTTCTCGCCGGCCGGTCAGGAGGAGATCGCGGGCCTCGCCCGTGCGACCCTCGCCGGCCTCGACGCCGCCGAGAAGCTGCCGGGCGCCGACAGTGACGCCGAGCGGCGCTGCGCCCGCCTGCTGCGCGAGCGGCTGACCGCCGAGCTCGCCGTGCACGAGGCGGACGAGGGCCTGCGGACGGTGAGCAACCTGCGGTCACCGGCCCACGCGGTGCGGGAGGTGTTCACCGTGACGCCGACCGAGACCGAGGAGGACTGGGCCGCCGTCGCCGAACGGCTGCGCGCCGTCCCGCGGGCCCTGGAGGGCTACCGCGCCTCGCTCGCTCTGGGCCTCGACCGGAAACTGTTCGGCGGGCCCCGCGCGACCCGGACGTTCGTCGGACAGATGACGGACTGGATCGGCGGCGGTCGCAGCTGGTTCGAGGACTTCGTCGCGGAAGGCCCCGCGTCGCTGCGTGTCGAACTGGACGTGGCGGCCCGCACCGCGACGGGGTCACTGGTGGCGTTGCGCGACTGGGTGCGCGATGTGTACGCCCCCGCCGTCGCCGACGCGCCGGACACCGTCGGCCGCGAGCGCTACGCCCGCTGGGCGCGCTACTTCAACGGCACGGACCTGGACCTCGACGAGGCGTACGCCTACGGCTGGTCCGAATACCACCGTCTGCTGGGTGAGATGAAGGCGGAGGCGGGAAGGATCCTGCCCGGCGCGGGCCCGTGGGAGGCGCTGGCGCATCTCGACGCGCACGGCGAGCACATCGAGGGCGAGGAGGAGGTCCGGGCCTGGCTGCAGAAGCTGATGGACGAAGCGATCGAGGCGCTGGACGGCACCCACTTCGAACTCGCCGAGCGCGTACGGAGAGTGGAGTCCTGCATCGCCCCGCCCGGCGGCGCGGCGGCTCCGTACTACACCGTGCCGTCGGAGGACTTCTCGCGCCCCGGGCGCACCTGGCTGCCGACGCGGGGCGAGACCCGGTTCCCCGTCTACGACCTGGTGTCGACGTGGTACCACGAGGGCGTGCCCGGCCACCATCTCCAGCTGGCGCAGTGGGTGCACGTCGCCGACCGCCTCTCCCGCTACCAGGCGACGATCGGCATGGTGAGCGCCAATGCCGAGGGGTGGGCGCTGTACGCGGAGCGGCTGATGGACGAACTGGGCTTCCTGCCGGACCCCGAGCGCCGGCTCGGGTATCTCGACGCGCAGATGATGCGGGCGTGCCGGGTGATCGTGGACATCGGCATGCACCTGGGACTCGGTATTCCGGCGGACTCGCCCTTCCGCCCGGGAGAGCGGTGGACGCCGGATCTGGCGCAGGAGTTCTTCGGGAAGCACAGCGGCCGCCCGGCGGACTTCGTGGAGAGTGAGCTGACCCGCTACCTGTCCATGCCGGGGCAGGCGATCGGCTACAAGCTGGGCGAGCGGGCCTGGCTGCTGGGCCGAGAGAACGCGCGCCGCGCGCACGGGGACGCGTTCGACGCCAAGGCGTGGCACATGGCCGCCCTGTCCCAGGGGCCGCTGGGGCTGGACGACCTCGTCGAGGAGTTGTCGCGCCTGTGACGTCACGACGCCGTCGGGTACGGGCCTGGCCCGTATCCGACGGCGTCGGCGGCAACACCCGGTGGCAGCCGTCCGCGCCTCCCACCGGGCGACTGCCGGGCGGGCCCGGCCGGTCAGAGCCGGGGACGGCTACGCCACCTCGGCCACACCCACGGGCTTCGCCCGTCCCTGTGCGAACTGGGTGCGGTAGAGCTCCGCGTAGCGACCGCCGGCCGCGAGCAGGTCCTCGTGCCTGCCGCGCTCGACGATGCGGCCGTCCTCGACGACGAGAATCAGGTCGGCGGCGCGGACGGTGGAGAGCCGGTGGGCGATGACGAGCGCGGTGCGCCCCTCGAGCGCCTCGGCGAGGGCCTCCTGCACGGCTGCCTCCGAGGTGTTGTCGAGGTGGGCGGTGGCCTCGTCGAGGATCACCACACGCTGCTGGGCGAGCAGCAGGCGTGCGATGGTCAGCCGCTGGCGTTCACCACCGGAGAGCCGGTAGCCGCGCTCGCCCACCACGGTGTCCAGGCCGTCGGGCAGGGAGGCCACGAGCTCCTCGAGCCGGGAGCGGCGCAGGGCGTCCCACAGTTCCTCCTCGCTCGCCCCGGGCCGGGCGAGCAGCAGATTGGCCCGCACCGAGTCGTGGAACAGATGCCCGTCCTGGGTCACCATGCCGAGGGTCTCGCGTACGGACGCGGCGCTCAGGTCACGCACGTCCACACCTCCGAGGCGCACGACCCCGGAGTCGGCGTCGTACAGGCGTGGCACCAGCTGGGCGATGGTCGATTTGCCCGCCCCCGACGAGCCCACGAGCGCGACGGTCTGGCCCGGCTCGGCACGGAAGGACACCTCGTGCAGAACCTCGGCACCGCCGCGGGTGTCGAGTGCGGCGACCTCCTCGAGCGAGGCGAGGGAGACCTTGTCGGCGGAGGGATAGGCGAAGCGGACCTTCTCGAACTCGACGGCCACCGGTCCGTGCGGGACCTGGCGCGCGTCCGGCTTCTCCTCGATGAGCGGCTTCAGGTCAAGGACCTCGAAGACGCGCTCGAAGCTGACCAGGGCGCTCATGATCTCGACGCGGGCACCGGCGAGCGCGGTCAGTGGCGCGTAGAGACGGGTGAGAAGGAGGGCCAGGGCCACGACGGCGCCCGGCTCCAGGGAGCCCCGCAGCGCGTAGTAGCCGCCGAGGCCGTACACCAGGGCCAGAGCCAGGGCCGAGACGAGGGTGAGGGCGGTGATGAAGGCGGACTGCGCCATGGCGGTGCGCACGCCGATGTCGCGCACCCTGCGGGCTCGCGCCGCGAATTCGGCGGACTCGTCGTCGGGCCGGCCGAAGAGCTTGACCAGGGTGGCGCCCGGGGCGGAGAAGCGTTCCGTCATGCGGGTGCTCATGGCGGCGTTGTGCCCCGCCGCCTCGCGCTGCAGCCTGGCCATCCGCGCGCCCATCCGACGGGCGGGGACCACGAACACCGGCAGCAGGACCAGGGCGAGCAGGGTGATCTGCCAGGAGAGGCTGAGCATCACGGCCAGGGTGAGCAGCAGCGTGACGAAGTTCGAGACGACGCCCGACAGGGTGTTGGAGAAGGCCCGCTGGGCCCCGATGACGTCGTTGTTGAGACGGCTGACCAGGGCGCCGGTGCGGGTGCGGGTGAAGAAGGCGACGGGCATGCGCTGCACGTGGTCGAAGACGGCCGTACGCAGGCTGAGGATCAGGTCCTCCCCCAGGCTCGCGGACAGCCAGCGGTTCAGCAGCCCCAGTCCGGCCTCGGCGAGCGCGATGAGCGCGATGAGCGCGGCGATCCTCAGGACGGTGCCGGGGTCGGAGCCCTCGACGATGGCGTCGACGACCCGCCCCGCGAGTACCGGCGTGGCGACGGCGAGCAGCGCTGTGACCACGCTGAGCAGCACGAACTGCACGATCCGACGGCGATGCGGGCGGGCGAAGCCGGCGATGCGGCGCAGTGTGGCGCGGGCGAACGGGCGGCGGTCCTGCTGCGCGTTCATCACACTGTGCAACTGCATCCAGGCGGTGGTTTCCATGCTCATGGGAACGACGTTAGGACCTCAACCAAACTCGAGGTCAAGCCGAGCGCATCCGGCTCGGCCGCTCCGCCGGCTCGGTGCCGCCCGCTGCGCGTTCAGCAGCCGCAGTCGCCGGAGTCGACCGTGGCGGTGAGCGGGTCGGTGTCGCGTGTCGTGCCGCCCTCCCAGGTCTCGTACGCGAAGCCCTCCCTCACCCAGTACTCGAATCCGCCCAGCATCTCCTTCACCCGGAAGCCGAGTTCGGCGAGGGCGAGCGCGGCGCGGGCACCGCCGTTGCAGGCGGGGCCCCAGCAGTAGGTGACGACGGGAACGGCCTTGTCCAGGAGCGCCTCGGCCTGCTCGGGGATCAGCGCGGTCGGCAGATGGACCGCACCCGGCACATGCCCCTGGTCCCACGCCTCGGCGGAGCGCGAGTCGAGGAGCACGAACCCGGGGTCGCCGTCGGCGGCAAGGGCGGCGGCCACGTCGGACGGGTCGGTGTGGAAGGCGAGGCTCGCCCTGAAGTACGCGGCCGCGGCTGCCGGGGCGGCGGGCGGCACCCGCAGGACGGGGCCGGCGGCGGTCTGCGAGGCGTCGGTCTGCGTCGTTGTCATGATCAGAAATCTAGGCGTCCCGATCGCTCCCCTGAAGGGCAGATCCCCGGCACATCCCTTGAACCGCCGGGGATTCCCCTGTTATCTCTCGGGGATGAGCGGATATTCACCGGACGCCACCGACTGGCGCATACTCCAGGCCCTCCAGACGCAGGGCCGGGCGAGTTTCGCCGAGCTGGCCCGGACGGTCTCCATGTCGGCGAGTGCCGTCACCGAGCGGGTGCGCAGGCTGGAGGAGGCCGGCGTCATCAAGGGGTACGCGGCGGTGGTCGACCAGGACCGGCTGGGACTGCCCATCCTGGCGTTCGTCCGCCTGCGGTATCCGAACGGGAACTACAAGCCGTTCCACGACCTGCTGGGCGCCACCCCGGAGATCCTCGAGGCACACCACGTCACGGGCGACGACTGCTTCGTCCTGAAGGTCGCCGCCCGCTCCATGCGCCACCTCGAGGAGGTCTCCGGGAAGATCGGCGCACTGGGATCGGTGACGACGAGCGTGGTGTACTCGTCGCCGCTGCCGAGCCGGCCGATCAGCCGCTGACCCTCCCCGGCCTCCCGCTCAGTCCCCGGACCCGCCGGTTCGCAACCGCACCGCGGAACCGTGGCGCTCCTTGACGACCTCCAGCTGGGCGGGGACGCGCCGGCGCAGATCGCCGACGTGGCTGACGATGCCGACGCTGCGGTCCCTCTCGCGCAGAGAGTCCAGAACGTCCAGCACCTCGTCGAGGGTCTGGTCGTCGAGACTGCCGAAACCCTCGTCGATGAACAGTGTGTCGAGCCGCATGCCGCCCGCCTCGTCGGTGACGACATCGGCGAGGCCGAGGGCGAGGGCCAGCGAGGCGAAGAACGTCTCACCGCCCGAGAGGGTCGCCGTGTCCCGCTCCCTGCCGGTCCACGCGTCCACCACACGCAGACCGAGCCCGGCGCGCTTACCGCCGGTCCGGGCGTCGGAGTGCACCAGTGTGTACCGCCCGGACGACATGCGCTGCAGCCGAACGGTCGCGGCCGCCGCGACCTGCTCCAGCCGTGCGGCGAGGACGTACGACTCCAGGCGCATCTTGCGTTCGTTGTCGGCGGACGTGCCCGCGGTCAGGCCGGCGAGGCGGGCCACGCGGTCGTACCGCTCGCGCAGCGGGCCGAGCCGCAGGACCTCCCGCTCGGACTCGCGCGAGAGCCGGTCCAGTTCGGCGCAGCGGTCCCGGGCCGCGGCGAGCCGGGACGCGGCGTCGCGCAGGGCCCGGTCGGCGGCCAGGGCGCCGGCCTCGGCCGACGCGGGGTCGGCGGCGGGGCGCTCGGCCGCGCTTCTCGCGTCGTCCTCGGCGAGCCGCTCGGCGACCGCGGCCTCCTCGGTGCGCCAGGCGTCGATCCGCCGCTGCATGTCGCGCTGGGCGCCGTCGGCGACGACGGCCGCGGCCGCGTCGGCCGGGGTCTCGAACCCGGCGCGGAACGCGGCGTCGGCCAGTCGGTCGTCGGCCTCCTTCAGCCGCTGCTCGGCGGCGTCGAGCGCCCGTACGGCCTCCGCGGCCGCGGCGAGCAGCCCGACGCGGCGCTCGAGGACCGCGGCGCGGTCGGCCACGCTCGCGGCGTCGCCACGGGCCCGGGTCAACTCCGCCTCCAGCAGCGCCTGTTCCTGGTCGAGGGCCTCCCGCCGCGAGGTCCGGGCGGAGACGCGCCGCTCCGCCTGCTGCCGTGCGTCGACCCGCTCCCGGTGCTCGCGCTCGACCCGCTCCAGGGCCTCCTGCGCCGCGTGGATGCCGGAGGCGAGGCGGTGCGCCTCGGCGTGCTCGCGTTCCAATTCCTCCAGCGCGGCACGCAGTTCGCCGACGGACGGATCGCCCATCTCCTCCCGGGGCCCGGGCACGCGCCCGCGTCGCGGGGTACCTGCCTCGGCGGAGCCGCCTTCCGTCGCGCCGGCGGCGGTGCCGACAGCACCGGACCGCTCCGCCTCCCCCACGCCCGCGTCGGACCCGACGCCTCGGCCCGCCTCACGCACCTCATCCCCAGCGCCCGCGGCACGAACGGCTTCCGACCCCACGGCGCCGCCGAAACCACCGGAACGACCCGGCTCACCCGCCTCCACGGCGACACCGCCGCGGCCCGCCGATGCGGCCTGTGGAGCCGACCGCACTCCGTCCCCCGCGCCGGCGCGAGCAGCGACCCCCGACGCGGCGCTCCCCGCGCCGCCCCGGTGGGCCCCCTCCTCGGCACCGCGCGCCGCGGGGGCGGCATCCCCCGCGCCGCCACGAGCAGCGCTCCCGAGCACGGCGACGCCCGCGGCCTCGGTCCCGCGGGGCTCGGCGGGCGGCGCCGGGCGTGTGGTCGTGCGGGCGCGGGACGCCGCCGAGGTGCGGGCCTCGTGGAGGACCGCCAGGTCGCGTTCGGCCTCGGCCCTCTCGGTCTCCGCCCGCGCGCTCGCCGCGTACGCCTCCTCCTCCGCGGCCCGGTCCACATGGCCCGAGGCCGCGCGGGCAGGGGCCGGATGGGACTGCGAGCCGCAGACCGCGCACGGCTGACCGGGTGTCAGCTGGGATGCCAGCTCCGCGGCGATCCCGAGCAGCCGGCGCTCCTTCAGATCCAGCCAGGCCGCCTTCGCCCGGTTGGCGCCCTCGTGGAGCGTGCGCAGGCGGATCTCGGCGCGCTCGGCGCGGGCCGTCAGCTCGTCCCGTTCGCGCGCCGCGCCCAGCCGGTCGCGGGCCGGCTCCAGCCGGCCGGCCAGCTGCTCCGCCCGGGTCGCCGCCTCCTGGGCCGCCGCGATCCGGTCCTGGTGGGACCGGCGCAGGCCGTCCCACTCGGCGAGCCACGCGGTCGCCTCCTCGAGCATCTCCTCGTCCGCGCGCGCCTGACGGTCCAGGTCGGCGCGTTCGCGGGCGATGTCCGCGCTGCGCTGCTCCGCCCGGCGGGCCGCCTCCAGACCGCCCAGCTCCTGGCGGAGCGTGCGCTCGCGTGCGAGGAGCTGCTCGGCGCCCGCCTCGGCCAGGTCGGCGGGCAGGCCGCCCCGCGTCCGCTCGCGCTCCGCGCCCGCCGCCCGGTGGGCGCGCTCGGCCTCGTCGCGCAGCCGCAGGGCGGGCCCGACCAGGTCCGCCTTGCGGGCCCGCTCCAGGTCCGCGACGAGCGCCTCGTGTCCGGGGCGCGCGGCCTCCACGGACTCCGCCCGGCGCCGGGCGTCGGCGTACCGCTGCTGGAGGCGGGCGAGGTCCCGCTCCTTGTCCAGTACGTGCCTGGCCGCGACCTGCCGGCGCTCCGCCGCCGCGAGGGCGAGCCCGGCGATGTCCAGCCGCTCACGGGCGCCGGACCGCGCCACGGCTGCCCACTGAAGGACGGCCGCGGCGAGCCCGGGGTCGCCCGGCTGCTGCTCGGGCAGGGGCCGGCCGTCCGCCGCGTCGCCCGCGGCCTGTGCCATGCGCTGGGCCAGCGCGAGCAGCCGCTCGTCCCCGGCGCGCACCTGCGCTTCGGCGGCGCGCCGCAGCTCGGCGAGGCGTTCCTCGACGGCGGCGAAGCGGCGGGTGTCGAAGAGGCGCCCGAGGAGCTTGCCGCGGGCCTCGGCATCGGCGCGCAGGAAGCGCGCGAAGTCGCCCTGCGGCAGCAGGACGACCTGGCAGAACTGATCGCGGCTCATGCCGAGGAGCTGCGTGATCTCCTCGCCGATCTCCTGGTGCGACTTGCTCAGCGGGCGCCACTCGCGGGCCTCGGCGTCGTACTCGCGCAGCAGGCTCTGCGCCCGCTCGGTGACGAAGCCGGTGCCGCGCGCCTTGGGGCGCGGCTGTGCCGGCCGGCGTGTGACCTCCAGGTGCCGTCCCGCGACGGTCAGTTCGAGCCGGACCTCGGTGGGCGTGCCCGCCTCGGCGTGGTCGCTGCGCAGTGAGGTGCCGGGGCTCTGCCGCGCGCCGGGAACGGCTCCGTACAGCGCGAAGCAGACCGCGTCGAGGACGGACGTCTTGCCCGCGCCGGTAGGACCGTGAAGCAGGAAGAGCCCAGCGGCGGAGAGCGTGTCGAAGTCGACTTCCTGGGTGGAGCCGAACGGCCCGAAGGCCGTGACGGTCAGCCGGTGCAGTCTCACCCGGCCACCTCGCGCGCATCCGCGTCCACCCGGACGTCGTCGAACGCCCCGTGCAGCACGGCGCGTTCCTCGTCGTCGGGGGCGCTGCCGCCGCGCACGTGGGCCACGAAGTCCTCCGCGATCTGCTGGTCGGTGCGGCCCCTGAGCCGCTGGGCGTAGGAGGCGGCGCCGTGCTGCTCGGCGCGCTCCGGGTCGAAGGCGAGGCTGAGGGTGTGCGGGAACCGCTCGGTGAGCCGGGCCATCGGATCGGCGGGCCGCACCGCGTCGGTGAGGGTCGCCTCGACGAAGGAGTCCTCGTGGCGCGCGAGCGCGGGATCGTCGAGCAGCTCGCCGAGCGTGCCGCGCAGCCGTGCGAGGGGCCGGGGCACGGGGCAGTCGATGCGCTCGGCGCTCACGTCGCCCCGGGCGTCGAGGTCGACGAGCCACATGGTCTTGCGGTGGTCGGCCTCGGAGAACGAGTACGCCAGCGGGGAGCCCGAGTAGCGGACGCGCTCGGTGATGGTCTGGCAGCCGTGCAGGTGGCCGAGCGCGACGTAGTCGACGCCGTGGAAGACGGCCGAGGGCACGGCCGCGACTCCGCCGACGGTGATGTCGCGCTCGCTGTCGCTCTCCTCGCCTCCGGCGACGAAGGCGTGCGCGAGGACGACGGAGCGCGTGCCGGGCTCACGGGCGGTGAGGTCCTCTCGCACCCGCCGCATGGCCGCTGCCAGCACCGGCTCGTGCGCGGCCTTCGCGGCCCCGAACTGCTCCTTGACCAGGGCCGGTTCGAGATACGGCAGGCCGTAGCAGGCCACCGGCCCGTGCGCGTCGGCGAGCAGGACGGGGGTGCCGCAGCCAGCGGGGTCGGTGCGCAGGTGGATGCCTGCGCGGTCGATGAGCCCGGCGCCGACGCCGAGGCGGCGGGCCGAGTCGTGGTTGCCGGAGATCATCACGGTCGGCACGCCGGCCGCCGCGAGCCGGTGCAGCGCGCTGTCGAAGAGCTCCACGGCGGCGAGCGGGGGCACGGCCCGGTCGTACACGTCCCCCGCGACCAGCACCGCGTCGGCCTCGCGCTCGCGGGCCGTCGCCACCAGGTGGTCGAGGAAGGCGGCCTGGGCGTCGAGCATGCTCACGCGGTGCAGCGACCGGCCCAGGTGCCAGTCCGACGTATGGAGGAGTCTCATGATCGGTGAGCGTATCGGCGGGGTCGGACAATGCGGGCGGCATCACGCATCCGCGTACGCTTCCCCGCCCAGTTCCAGCGTGGCGGTGCCCGCCGTGGCGTCGGCCAGCCAGGCCCGGAAGACGTCGACGTCGGAGTCGGGGAGGCCGATTTCGATCGTCACGGCGTCGGCGTACGTCACCTCGCGGACGGCGCGGCCGGTGGCCCGCAGGTCGTTCTCCAGCTTGCCCGCGCGCTGGTGGTCGACCGTGACGGTGGCCAGGCGGAAGCGCTGCCTGGTGATCGTGCCGAGCGCGTCGAGGGCTTCGCCGACCACTCCCCCGTACGCCCTGATCAGTCCGCCGGCGCCGAGCTTGACGCCGCCGTAGTACCGGGTGACGACCGCGACGACGTACCGCACCTCGCGCCGCATGAGCATCTGCAGCATGGGGACCCCCGCGGTGCCGCCCGGCTCGCCGTCGTCGCTCGCCTTCTGCACGGCGGCGTCGGCGCCGATGACGTAGGCGAAGCAGTTGTGCGTGGCGGTCGGATGCTCCTTGCGGATCCGCGCGACGAACGCCTGCGCCTCCTCCTCGGTCGCGGCGGGCGCGAGCGAGCAGAGGAAGCGGGAGCGGTTGATCTCGCTCTCGTGGGCGCCTTCGCGGGCGACCGTCCGGTACTGGTCCTGCATCCCGCCACCCTATGCGGCGACCGCAGGGGTCCCGCCACCGGGGAATGACGGGCCGGATCCGCCCGTTGTCCGGTGCATGGACGCAGAGGCTGAGACGATCCGCAGAATCCTGACGTCGGCCGGCGACACCTGGGCGGTGGTGGGCCTGTCGAACAACGAGTCGCGCGCGGCCTACGGAGTGGCCCGGGTGCTCCAGCGCTTCGGCAAGCGCGTCGTGCCGGTGCATCCGAAGGCGGAGACGGTCCACGGGGAGCAGGGGTACGCCTCGCTGGCCGAGATCCCTTTCCCCGTCGACGTCGTGGACGTGTTCGTGAACTCCGCGCTCGCGGGCAAGGTGGCCGACGAGGCGGTGGCGATCGGCGCGAAGGCGGTGTGGTTCCAGCTGGATGTGATCGACGTGGAGGCGTACGCCCGCACCCGCGAGGCGGGGCTCGACATGGTGATGGACCGCTGCCCGGCGATCGAGATCCCGCTGCTGGGGTGAGACGGGGGGCCGTCCGGGGAGGCCGGCCCCCCTCCGCACGGGCGCAGCGGCGCTACGCGTTCGTGACCCTGCGCCACAGCGCTCCCGCGCGGGCGTGACGCCCCTGGAGGGCTGGTTCCTGGTCTGCGGCGTGGATCAGGCGGCACGGTGGGTGAGTCGCTGATCAGGTACGGGCAATGGCGATCGTGCGGGATGACGTGGCGAGGAGATCCGGGTGGGGCTCTGCGAGACGTGGAGCCTCTGGCGCGGAGGTGAACAGAGGCGCGTTGGGGTCGAGCCGTTCGCCCGTGTGGTGCTCGGCTGCCTTGGGCGCGCCCCAGGAGTGCCCGCATGGAGAGCGCACCGCGGTTGTGCGCGGTGAACCGTTCCGTTCGGAGGTCGTCGCCCGTGCGGGTGACAAGAGCGGTGTCCGGATAGCCGAAGGCCTGGAGCACATGGTGTGGCCCTCAGGGACCTGTGGGATGCCAGGCTGCTGGCAGGGTGAGCCCGGTGGGCAAAGGGGATCTGCTTTGCGGAACCAGGCCAGAGGGTGCGGGACCGGTGACTCCGCTGAAGTCGACCTCGCCTCCGGAGAATGTCGCCCAGTCGAAGTCCACCCTGGCTTCGGAGAACGTCGCCCGGTGGAAGTCGACTCTGGCTCCGGAGAACGTCGCCCCTGCGAAGCTGATCCTGGTTCCGGAGAACGTCGCCCCGACGAAGTCCACCCCGGTGCCGGAGAACGTCGCCTCGCTGAAGTCGACCCCGTCTGCGGAGAACGTCGCCCCGACGAAGTCGACCGCGCCTCCGGAGAACGTCGCCCCGCGGAAGCTGACCAAGCCTTTGGAGAACGTCGCCTGGCCGAAGCCGACCATGCCTCCGGAGAACGTCGCCATGCGGAAGCTGACCACGTCTGCGCAGAACGTCGCCTCGCCGAAGCTGACCAAGCCTCCCGAGAACGTCGCCTCGCCGAAGTCGACCCCGGTTCCGGAGAACGTCGCCCCGACGAAGTCGACCTTGGCTCCGGAGAACGTCGCGTGGCCGAAGCTGACCACGTCTGCGCAGAACGTCGCCCCGCGGAAGTCGACCCTGGCTTCGGAGAACGTCGCCCCGCTGAAGCTGACCAGGCCTCCCGCGAACGTCGCCCTTGAGAAGTCTCCGCCGTCGAAGGTGACTCCTGTGAAGTCGAAGTCGTGGTCTTGCCACGAGTGCTGATGCTTGAGGGGCAGGCGGATGTGGTCGCGGATGAGCCTGATGACGGTGTGCCGGACTTCCCGGAGGGCCAGGTAGCTGTGGCGGGCTTCCGCGTCATCCGCCGGGAGTTCGGCCTCGCCGGTGTAGGGCAGTCGGAGGTAGGCGCACAGGACGTCTATGCAGGTCTGGCGCAGTTCGCGGGTGGGGGCGTCGTCGGCGAGACCGGCCAGGGCGTGGACGCCACCGAGGCGGACGGCGGCGGATTCGTCGCCGAGCTGGGAGACGGCGGTGGTGAAGCGTTCGGTGTGCAGGCGGGTGGCGTCGCGCAGGGCGCCGTCCTCGTCGACGCGCTGGCGGCGGTAGGCGACGACCAGGGCGACAAGGGCGCCGGCTCCGGCGACTACGCCGAAGGAGAGTTTGACCAGATCGAACAGTGTCTTGGAGTCGATGAGCCGTTCAGGCTTCAGTCCTCGGGCACTGAGCAGGTCCCATCCGGTGGAGAACACCGCGGCGGCGACCAGGATCGCGGCGGTGAAGGCCAGGAGCAGGACGAGACCGACCGGCCAGAGACGCAGACCGCGCCGTTCAGCCTGGCGCCGGGACAGACGAGGGCTCATGACCGTCAGGACTGACGAGGCGTACGGCTGGTTGCACAGTTGCAGGCCTACTCCTCCGTTGACCGTTCGATCTCACTCCGGACGATCCCCCCAAGAACTCCAACGAAATGATCTCCAGGGTGGTTGGATCGCTTCGGGACTGATGATCCGGGGCGCGGGGTGGTCCGGCCGAAGCCCTGGGAAAGCGACGAGTTGCAGGCAGTGCACGCTGCGCCGCGGAGAACATAAAAGCGTCGACAGCGCCCCTCGGCACCCGGCAAAGTGCCCGTCCGTGACGAGCAGTGAACTGTGGACCCGTGCGACCGCCGACCGCTACGACGCCGAGGAGACCGAAGCGTCCTCGCCTGCCGTTCTGGGACCGACTCTCGCCTTCCTCGCCGAGCTCGCCGGAGACGGCCGGGCACTGGAGTTCGCCATCGGAACCGGACGAGTGGGAATCCCGCTCCGGGAACGCGGCGTGCCGGTAGTGGGCATCGAACTGTCCGAGCACATGGCAGCGGTGCTGCGGCGCAAGATCGACGAGAACACGCTCCCGGTAGTCATCGGGGACATGGCAACCACCGTCGTTCCCGGTGAGTTCACCCTGGTCTATCTCGTCTACAACACCATCACGAACCTGCTCACTCAGGACGAACAGGTCGAGTGCTTCCGCAACGCCGCACGGCATCTGGAGCCCGGCGGCCGATTCGTCATCGAGCTCGGCTTGCCGCCGCTGCGGTTCCTGCCGCCCGGCCAGGTCGCGGTGCCGTTCGATGCCTCCGAGCAGCATCTCGGCTTCGACACCTTCGACCTGGTCAAGCAGATTCTTGTCTCGCATCACTTCACCCGCGACGGCGACGCCGGCCGCTACCGCCGCGACAACTCCCGGCACCGGTACGCCTGGCCGGCAGAGCTCGACCTGATGGCACGGATCGCTGGACTCGAGCTGGAACGGCGCGTCGCGGACTGGGACGAGACTCCGTTCACCCAGGACTCCACGAAGCACATCTCCGTGTGGCGCAAGCCAACCTGAGGTTGGTCACCGGGCTGTCAATGCGGCCGTGCCTGTCGTGAGACTCCTGTCGGGAATTCAGGCGTCGCCAGCAGATCAGTGCGCATCCGGATGAGGAAGGCTTCGTGGATGTCGTCGCGTATCTCCCAGCGGATCCGCAGGCAGCGGAACCAGTGCAGGTGGGCGAAGGGTCGCTCCACGATCCAGCGTTGGGTGCCGAGTCCGGAGCCGTGCTCGGTCCCCCGACGGGCGACCAGCGGCTTCACGCCGAGCTCGGCGCCTGCATCGGAGACAGCACCCGAGCCGAAATCGCCTACGCCCGGTCGCTGGGCAAGCCCGTGCGGTTCACGCACCCCGAAGTCGACCCTGACGCCTGACCGTCCGCTGCCACCTCGACAACCAGGGCCGGCACCCCGCCGCCTGACCGTCTCGCGGTGGCTTCGGCCGCCGCCCGCCCCCTCCGCAGGCATCCCTTGGAATCGATCATCTAGATGCCGAGTCCCTCGATCACCACGGCGCCCGGCAGTGCGGCCAGTGCCTTGCCCGGCACGATCAGCTTGCCGCGGCGGCGGCCGCTGCCGATGAGGACCCATTCGGTGTCGACGACCCGCGAGTCCACCAGCAGCGGCCAGTCGGCGGGCAGGCCGATGGGGGTGATTCCGCCGTACTCCATGCCGCTCTCGCCGGTCGCCGTGTCCATGGACGCGAACGAGGCCTTGCGGGCGCCCAGCTGCTTGCGGACGGCGCCGTTGACGTCGACGCGGGTGGCGGACAGGACGACGCAGGCGGCGAGGGTGGTCTCGCCCGAGCGCTTGCCCGCGACGATGACGCAGTTGGCCGACTCGTCCAGCAGCTCCCGGCCGTAGTGCTCGACGAACACGGCGGTGTCGGCGATCTCGGGGTCGGTGTCGACGTAGATCAGCTGGTCGGCGGGAACGTCCCCGTGCCAGGCGCGCACGGCCTGGGCGACCGGCGCGGTGAGCTCGTCGAGGCAGTCGTGGGCGGGCCTGGCATTGTCGAAGTGTCCGATGGGTGCGCGCATGTACCGCACGCTAACAGCGCGGCGCGCGGCCGCGTCCGGGTGTCTCAGCGCACGGGCGGCACGGAGACGGCCATGGTCAGTTCGACCGTCTCGTCGCCGTCGTTGCGGTAGGCGTGCGGAACGTTCGCGTCGAAACTGGCGGAGGTGCCCGCCGGCACGGCATGGGGCCGTCCGTCGACGACGAGGGTGAGCTCGCCGGCGGTGACGTGGAGGAGTTCGGTGGTGCCCTCGGGGTGGGGGTCGGAGACGCTCTCGTCGCCGGGCACCAGCCGCCAGGCCCACAGTTCGAGCGGGCCGCCGCGTTCGTTGCCGACCAGCAGGGTGGTGGAACTGCCCGCAGGGGTGGACCACATGCGTACGGCCTGCTCGGGCGGGACGATCCGCACCTGCGGGCCCTGTCCGTAGTCGAGGAGCGTGGTGATGCTGACGCCGAGGGCGTCGGCGAGCTTCACCGTGGTGCCGATGCTGGGGTTGGTGCGCGCCTGTTCGATCTGGATGATCATGCCCCGGCTGACGCCGGAGCGGGCGGCGAGGGCGTCCAGGGTGAAGCCGCGTTCGCCCCGCCAGTGCTTGAGGTTGCGGGCGAGCGACTGCGTGAGCTGGTCGAGATCCGACACGTTCCGTCCAATATTTTCAATGACAGGTTCAATGGAATGAACTACCGTGCGGTGAACCCCATCGTTCACCGCACTGTACTGCGAGGCCGTCATGACCGCTTGGTTCGCCCTGGCCACCAGCCTCCTGTGGGGGCTGGCCGACTTCGGCGGCGGACTGCTCACCCGGCGGACGCCGGCTCTGACCGTGGTGGTCGCCTCGCAGTCGATCGCGGTCGTGGTGCTCGGCGCGATCGTGGTGGCCACCGGCGGCTTCGCCGAGGCCGGACCGCGGCTGTGGTACGCGGCCGCGGCCGGCGTGGTCGGGCCGGTCGCGATGCTCTCGTTCTACAAGGCGCTGGCCCTCGGACCGATGGGCGTCGTGTCCCCGCTGGGCTCCCTGGGCGTGGCCGTGCCCGTGGGGGTCGGCCTCGTGCTGGGTGAGCGGCCGGGCCTGCTGCAGGTGGCGGGCATCGGCGTGGCCGTCGTCGGCATCGTCCTCGCGGGCGGACCCGAACTGCGCGGCGCGCCGGTGCGGCGGCAGGCGATCCTGCTGACCCTGACGGCGGCGTTCGGCTTCGGCGCCGTGATGGCGCTGATCGCAGAGGCGTCCACCACGGTCACCGGCCTCTTCCTCGCCCTGTTCGTGCAGCGGGTGACCAACGTGGCGGTGGGCGGGCGCTTCCCGAGGACGGCGGCATGCGCGTCGTCCGGGCGTCGCTCCCCGCGCTTGCGTTCGTGGGGCTGGCCGACGTGGCGGCGAACGGCACGTACTCCCTCGCGGCGCAGACCGGCCCCGTCACGGTCGCGGCCGTCCTGGCCAACCTCTATCCGGTGGTGACGGTGCTCGCGGCGCTGGCCGTACTGAAGGAACGGCTGCGCGCGGTGCAGGCGGCGGGCGCGGGACTCGCCCTCGTCGGCACGGTGCTGCTGGCGACGGGCTGATCGCCCCCGGCACGCACGGCGGGAGGACGTGCCGGTCAGCCTTCCTCCAGCTCGGCGAGCGCCAGCAGTTGCTCGGGCGTGACGCCTTCCGGGATCGGCACGGGGGCGGGAGTGCGCAGCGGCGGCTGCCAGCCGTCCACCGGGTCCCAGCGGCGCACGACGCGTGCGGGCGCGCCCGCCACCACGGCGTGGTCGGGCACCTCCCCCCGTACGACCGCGCCCGCGGCGACCACGACGTTGCGGCCGAGCCGGGCGCCGGGCAGGATCACGGCGCCCGTGCCGAGCCAGCAGCCCGGCCCTATCTCGACCGGCTCCGTACGCGGCCACTGCTTGCCGACCGGCTGTCCGGGGTCGTCGTAACTGTGGTTGGTCGACGTGATGTAGACGTACGGCCCGCAGTAGGTGTCCGAGCCGATGGTGACGCGCGTGTCGGCGATGACGTGGCTGCCGCGCCCGAGGACGACGCCGTCGCCGAGGGTGAGGACCGGGTCGGGGCCGAGGTCCAGGTCCGGCATCATGCCGGCCGTGAGCGTGACCTGCTCGGCGATGATGCAGTGGTCGCCGAGTTCGATCCAGCGCTCACCGAAGACGGTCCCCTGCGGGAACGCCAGCCGGGTGCCGTGGCCCAGCCGCCTGAAGCGCAGCCGGCCGGGGTGTTCGGCGGTGACGGACCCCGCCTCCTGCACCCAGCGCCAGCCGCGGTGGACGGCACGCGCGAGAACACGCCGCCGCCAGGCGGTCAGCGATGAGAACGTGTTTCTGTTCTTCGGCACCCGCACACGGTAGTCGGCCGCCCGTGGCCCGATCCGCGCACGGGGCTGTGACGTTCGCCCCAACCGCGTCGGCGCACCCTGGCCGTTCGGCCGGCGGCGAGGTCGCTTACGGTGCAGGCAGGCGCGGCACGGATCACCGAGGAGAGACGGCATGGCGGAGCGGGCACTGATCGCGGGCGTGGGTGGCAAGGAACCGAACGTCGATCCGGACGCCTTCACCGCGCCCACGTCGGTGGTCATGGGCGAGGTGACGCTGGCCGCCGGTGCGAGCGTCTGGTACCAGAGCGTGCTGCGCGGGGACGGCGGTCCGATCGTGATCGGCGCCCAGAGCAACATCCAGGACAACTGCACGGTCCACGTCGATCCCGGTTTCCCGGTGACCGTGGGCGAGCGGGTGTCGGTCGGCCACAACGCGGTGCTGCACGGCTGCACGGTGGAGGACGACGTCCTGGTCGGCATGGGGGCGACGGTCCTGAACGGCGC
Organism: Streptomyces sp. NPDC049597; assembly: GCF_040675505.1. Lineage (NCBI taxonomy): Bacteria > Bacillati > Actinomycetota > Actinomycetes > Kitasatosporales > Streptomycetaceae > Streptomyces > Streptomyces sp. NPDC049597. Next base: position 75,714 of record NZ_JBFAOY010000027.1, on the reverse strand, counting down.
GCACATCGGGGCGGGTTCGCTGGTCGCTGCCCAGGCGCTGGTCCCGCAGGGCATGCGGGTGCCGCCGGGTTCGCTGGTGGCCGGCGTCCCGGCGAAGGTCCGCCGGGAGCTGACGGACGAGGAGCGCGAGGGCATCAAGCTGAACGCGGCGGTGTACGTGGACCTGGCCAAGGAGCACCGCGCGGCGCACGGCGGGTGACCGCCTGGCTGTGTGCGGCGCGCGAAGGCTCGCCCCGCGCGGGGGCGGTCGAACCGCGCGGCGCCTCAGTGACCCCCGCGGCCACTCGTGATCCCGCGGGCCGGCACAGCGCGGCCCCGCGCCCTTGACGGGAGCGGGGCCGGGGCTCATGGAACCGGTCGTGTCCCGTCGTCAGTCGGCGGCGGGAACGGGCTCCGGCTCGCGGAGCGCGGGCGCCTCGGCCGCGGCCTTCTTGGCGCGGTTCTTCAGCACCAGCATCGACACGACGCCGATCAGCACCGCGAGGACCAGGCCCAGCCAGGAGAACCGCCTCAGCCACGCCTCGGCGACCACGCCGACCGAGTAGACGACGGCCGTCGTGCCGCCCGCCCAGAGGATGCCGCCGAAGACGTTGGCGATCAGGAACTTCCAGTACGGCATGCGCAGTACGCCGGCCAGCGGTCCGGCGAAGATGCGCAGCAGGGCGACGAAGCGGCCGAAGAACACGGCCCACATGCCCCACTTCTCGAACGAACGCTCCGCCATCGCGATCTGGGCTTCGCCGCAGTGCTTGGGGAACTTCCCGCCGAGCCAGGCCAGCAGCGGCCGGCCGCCCCGGCGGCCGATGGCGTAGCCGATGGAGTCCCCGACGATGGCGCCCGTGGTGGCGCAGGCGCCGAGCACGTACGGGTTGATGTCGCCGTGCTGGGACGCGAGCAGTGCCGAGCTGACGAGGACGATCTCGCCCGGCAGCGGGATGCCGAGGCTTTCCAGTCCGATGACGACACCCACCAGGAGGTAGATGCTGAGCGGAGGGATGGTCTCGAGCCACTCCTGGACGTGCAACGCCGGTTCCTTCCGTACCCACCGGGCCGCTGCCCGGCGTGCACCCCCGTCGGCGCACGCCGGGGCAGCCTACCCGGTGCGACGGGCGTCAGCTGTTGGGACGCAGGGTCCACACGATCGTCATTTCGCCGGTGACGGCGCCGTCCTCGCGCTGGATGCTGATGTGCACCGGGAACTCGGGGCGCTGTCCGGCGTCGAGCTCCTTGACGACGTCCGCGACCGGGCGGGCGAGTGTGGCGGTGGCCGTGACGACGCCCATGGCGAGCTTCTTGTAGCCGATCTCGGCCTTGACCGCGAGGGGCACGGCACGGCCCAGCTGGTCGCCGAAGGCGGTGAGGACGATCGCGCCGCTCGCGGACTCGGCGAGCGTGAACATGGCACCGGCGTGCGGACCGCCGACGTGGTTGTGGAAATCGGCCTGGTCCGGCATGCGGAGGACCGCCCGCTCCGCGGTGGTCTCCAGGAACTCGAGGTTGAGGGTCCGGACCATGGGAACGGTGGCGGCGAGCATCTCGCCGATGGACATCTGGTCTGCGCTCATGGGCCGGATGTTACCCACGAGTAGGGCCGCTTGGCCATCCCCCGCGGGGAGCCTGCCGGGGGCGGACGTGGCTCTGCCGTCGCGGCCCCTCTATGGTTACTCGCCATGTGGCCAGGACAGCAGCCGCCCGGGGGCGAGCAGAACCCGCAGGACCAGAACCCGTACCAGCAGCCGGGATACCAGCAGCCGAACCCCTATCAGCAGCCGGGGTACCAGCAGCCGAACCCGTACCAGCAGCCGACCGCGCCGCAGTACGCCGTGCCCGGCCAGATGCCGGGTGCGCCCATGCCGCCGCAGGACGACAAGAAGAAGACGACGATCGTCGCCGTCGTCGCGGCGACCGCCGTGGTCGTGGCCGCCGCGGTCACCGGCTTCGTCGTGCTGAAGGACGACGACCAGGGCACGTCCGACAAGGGCGGCGGCACCACGGCGTCCAAGACGCCCGGTGGCGACAGCTCGTCCAAGGCGGCGCCGTCGCCGTCGGTGGACAACCCGCGTGACGGCAGTGACGCCAAGCCCACCATCGCGGGCTGGAAGGTCGTCACCAACCCCAAGCACGGCACCCAGTTCGACGTCCCCGCCGACTGGGAGGTGGCGGGCTCGGGCGTGAGCACCTTCTTCGAGGACGAGAAGAAGGGCGACGGTTCGCCCGCGGTGGTGATGGGCGCTCCGGCTCACTACAAGAGCAAGTGGTGCGAGTTCGACACCGACAAGGACGGCAGCCTCGAGACGTGGGGCATGAGCACCGTCGGCACCAAGGGCGGCAAGGGCGCCAAGTCCGCCGCCGAGGCCGCCTACAACGAGGCCGGCAACTGGGTGTGGGCCGGTTACGCGCAGACCGAGCCCAAGGGCACGGTCAAGATCACCAAGGCCCGGGACTACACGACCGCGTCCGGCCTGAAGGGCAGCGTGGCCACGGCCACCGCCCTCGGCGTGAAGAAGGAGAACAGGTGCGAGACCGACGGCAAGTCGATCGCCTTCTCCTTCAAGAACACCGAGGGTGACTTCAAGAGCTGGGTGCTCTACGCCAACACCGGCGTCAAGGACGAGGTCGACGACGCGACCATCCAGAAGATCCTCAGCACCGTGCGTCTGGTCGAGCCGACGGAGTCGGACTCCTGACCCCCTTCCCGGCCGTGACGGCAGCGCCCGTCACGGCCGGGCCGCCGCGGGCCGCGGCAGGGAACGGGGTCAGCCCACGCTGAACGCGCCGTCGGGCGGCGCGGGCGAGGCGACCGCGTCCGTGTCGTGGACCGGGCGGGCGTCCCCGGTGAAACGCGCAAGGGCCTCGCCGTACTCGACGCGGGCCGGGAAGGCGTCGGCCGCGACCAGACGGGTGAGGCGGGCGACGTCGATCGGCTCGTGGGAGGCGACGAGGACCGCGTTGCCGAAGCGGCGGCCCCGCAGCACGGCCGGTTCGGCGATCAGCGCCAGTTCCCTGAACACCTCCGCGAAGGTGGCGAGTTGGGAGCGCAGGAAGGCGAAGGGCGCACCGTCCGCCAGGTTCGCCGCGTACGTGCCGTCCGCGCGCAGCACCCGTTCCACCGCGCCGGCGTACTCCAGGGACGTCAGGTGCGCGGGGACGCGCGAGCCGCCGAACACGTCGCCGATCACCACGTCGGCGCTCCCCCCAGGCGCCTCCTCCAGCCAGGCCCGCGCGTCCGCGGCGTGGACGGTGATCCCGCTTCCGGGCGGCAGGGGCAGGTGCTCGGCGACGAGCGCGACAAGACCCCGGTCGGCCTCCACCACGTGCTGGCGGGCGTCCGGACGGACCGCCGCGATCCGGCGCGGCAGGGCGAGCGCGCCGCCGCCGAGGTGCACGACGGAAGGCGTCGCGGCGCCTTCCGTCGCACGGTCGACGACATGGGCGAGCCGGCGCGCGTACTCGAACTCGAGATGCGCCGGCTCGTCCAGGTCGACGTACGACTGGGGCGCGTCGTCGAGGGTCAGCAGCCAGGCCCGGTCCCGGTCGACGTCGGGCAAGAGCTTGGCGGTGCCGCCGTCGACGTCGCGCAGGACGGGGATCTGCTCGTTCACCGCTCCATTGTGCCGGGCGGGCCGGGGCGGCCTCCTGTCGAGGGCCACCCCGGCCGGCGGTCACAGGACCGCGGTCACCGTCCCGGCGCCGACCGTGCGTCCGCCCTCGCGGATCGCGAAGCCGAGGCCGGGCTCCAGGGGCACGTCCCGGCCCAGTTCGACGGTCATGGTCACCGTCTCCCCGGGACGGGCGATCCCGGCCGCGCCGAGGTCGACGTCCCCGACGACGTCCGCGGTGCGGAGGTAGAACTGCGGCCGGTAGCCGGTGGACACCGGCGTGCTGCGACCGCCCTCGCGCGCCGACAGGACGTAGACCTGCGCGGTGAAGCGGCGGCTGGGCACGACACTGCCCGGGGCCGCCACCACATGGCCGCGGCGCACCGCGTCGCGCGGCACCCCGCGCAGAAGCAGCGCGACGTTGTCGCCGGCCTCCGCCGACTCCATCGGCTTGCCGAAGGTCTCCAGCCCCGTCACGACCGTGTCGCCCTCTTTGCCTGACGCGGTCGCGCCGAGGATCTGCACCCGGTCCCCCATGCGTACGGTGCCGCGCTCGACGGCTCCCGTGACGACCGTGCCGCGTCCCGTGATGGTGAGGACGTTCTCCACCGGCAGCAGGAACGGCGCGTCCGTGTACCTGACCGGCATCGGTACATAGGTGTCGACCGCGTCGAGCAGCGCCTCGACAGCGGCCGTCCAGCGCGGGTCGCCCTGCAGCGCCCGGAGTCCGGACACGCGGACGACGGGCGCCGCGTCGCCGCCGTAGCCGTGGGCGGTGAGGAGGTCACGGACCTCCAGCTCCACCAGGTCGGTGAGCTCGTCGTCGCCCGCGTCCGCCTTGTTGAGCGCGACGACGATGTGGTCGACACCCACCTGGCGGGCGAGCAGCACGTGCTCGGCGGTCTGCGGCATGACGCCGTCGAGGGCCGAGACGACGAGGATGGCGCCGTCGAGCTGGGCCGCTCCGGTGACCATGTTCTTGACGTAGTCGGCGTGGCCCGGCATGTCGACGTGGGCGTAGTGCCGGGTGTCCGTCTCGTACTCGACGTGCGCGATGTTGATCGTGATGCCGCGCGCGGCCTCCTCCGGCGCCCGGTCGATGCGGTCGAAGGAGACGTACGACGTGCCGCCGCCGGAGCGCTCGCTCAGCACCTTGGTGATGGCGGCGGTCAGGGTGGTCTTGCCGTGGTCGACGTGGCCCATGGTCCCGATGTTGAGGTGCGGCTTGGTGCGCACGTATGCCGTCTTGGGCATGGCTGGGTTCGTTCCTTCCCGGAACTCGAAGCGTGATCAGGACCCCTGGACCTCGCCGACCCTCCCCCTGCGGGGTCCGCCGGACGATCCGGGAAGGGTCAGCTTCGGGCGCCGCCGGGAGCCACGGCGACGTCGGCCGCGGCTGCGGCGGCCGGGAATGCGGCAGCCTTCGGCGCGTCCGCGACTGCGGACGGCGCTGCGGGGAAGGCGTGCCGGACCATGTCGTCGATGATCGTGCACGGTGCCCGCCGCGTCGAACGGTTTTCCCCGGGCGGCAGTCGGCCCGGTCGCACGACCCGTCCGCCGCCGCGCCCGGCCGGTCGGCGCGGCGGCGGTCGCGAGGACGATGTGTGCCGCGCTACGGCGTTCGGACATGTTCGTCGGTTAGTCTCCCCGGATGCTCGACCCCGTCCCCCGGCCGGCATCCGGTCTCGCCGTCCGCTGCACCAGGGCCCTGTTCTCGCCGTGGTCGCGGCTGTCGCTGCTCCTGGTCCTGCTCGCGTCCGCCGCCTCGGTGGTGCTGCTCTACGAGCCGCAGCGGCTGCTCTCGGCGGGGTGGCCGCCGCAGCTGAGCGGGCCCGCGGCGGTGGTGCTGTTCGGTGTGGGGTACGGGGTGTGCACGGCGGCGTTCGTGCCACGGCCGATCCTCAATCTGGCGGCGGGCGCCCTCTTCGGTTCGCAGGCCGGCCTCGTCGCGGCGATCGGCGGCACGGTGCTGGGCGCGGGCATCTCGTTCACGCTCGGCCGGGTACTGGGGCAGGACGCGCTGCGGCCGCTGGTGCGCGGACGCTGGCTGAAGGCGGCCGACGGGCAGCTCAGCCGGCACGGCTTCCGGTCGATGCTGGCGATCCGGCTGTTCCCCGGCGTGCCGTTCGCCGCGGCCAACTACTGTGCGGCGGTCTCGCGCATGGGCTACCTGCCGTTCCTCCTCGCCACAGGTCTCGGGTCGATCCCCAACACGGCGGCGTACGTGGTCGCGGGCAGCCGGGCGGGGTCACCGACCTCGCCCGCTTTCCTGATCGCGGCCGGCTTCATCGTGGTGACGGGCGTGGCGGCGGCGGTCGTCGCCTGGACCAAGCGGCACCGGCTGCGGCCCACGCGACCGGATTCGCCGTGACCGGGAGAGCCGCGGGACAGGGAGCGGCCGGGAGAAGGACGGGGCCTGCGCGAAGTGCCGTCGTTTCGGGGCGCTACGCTGCCTCACGATCGGCGCCGGCCCGAGACGTACGCACATCCGCGTGTCTCACGGGCCGTCAGTCCCATGGGCGCCTGACAGTCCGTCAGTCAAGTCAGCAAAGGGTCCGCATGACGACGATTGAACACGCCTGCCCATGAGCCGGCCGGTGTCCCGGCCGGCAACCGATACCTCAGCGCCGGCCCGTGCGTGTGCCGGCCGGACCGTGATCATCTCTTGGGTGGCGTAGCTTTCAATGTCTTGGTTCGAATCATTCATCCTGGGACTCGTCCAGGGGCTGACGGAGTTCCTGCCGATCTCCTCCAGCGCGCATCTGCGGCTCACGGCCGCGTTCGCCGGCTGGCACGACCCGGGGGCGGCGTTCACCGCGATCACGCAGATCGGCACGGAGACGGCCGTGCTGATCTACTTCCGCAAGGACATCGCACGGATCGTGACCGCCTGGTTCCGTTCGCTCACCGACAAGGCGATGCGCCGTGACCACGACGCCCAGATGGGCTGGCTCGTCATCGTCGGCTCCATCCCGATCGGCGTGCTCGGCGTCACCCTCAAGGAACAGATCGAGGGCCCGTTCCGTGATCTGCGACTGATCGCGACGACGCTGATCGTCATGGGCATCGTCCTCGGCGTCGCCGACCGGCTGGCCGCCCGCGACGAGATCGGCGGCCGGCACCGGGCGATCCGGGAGCGCAAGACGCTGGAGCAGCTGAGCGTCCGCGACGGTCTGATCTACGGCGTGTGCCAGGCGATGGCCCTGATCCCGGGCGTCTCACGCTCCGGCGCGACCATCAGCGGCGGTCTGCTGATGGGCTACACCCGCGAGGCGGCGGCCCGGTACTCGTTTCTGCTCGCGATCCCCGCGGTGCTGGCGTCCGGCCTGTTCGAGCTGAAGGACGCCGGTGAGGGACATGTCTCCTGGGGACCGACGATCTTCGCGACGTTCATCGCGTTCGGCGTGGGCTACGCGGTGATCGCCTGGTTCATGAAATTCATCACTACGAAGAGCTTCATGCCCTTCGTGATCTACCGGATCCTGCTCGGGATTGTGCTGTTCATCCTGGTCGGAACGGATGTGCTGAGCCCGCACGCGGGTGAGTCGGGGGACTGACGGTCACTCTGCGGTGGGGGACGGTGACCGTTGCGAGGCCGTAATCTGATGCCATGTCCCCCATTCGCACCGAGTCCGTAGCCGCCCTGACCGCCACCGAGCTGAACGCCCGTATCCGTGACCTGTGGGCCGACGGGGAGCTTCCCGACGACCGGCGGCCGGAGTACGAGGCACTCGTCGTGGAGTGGGCCGCCGCGGCACGCGAGGACGTGCGCCCGGCGGCCTGACGCCGGGCTGCGCGCCCGGCCCGCCCGGCGCACCCTGGAGTCATGGCCTGGCAGGCACCCATCGTCGTGCACCCGCCCTCGCCCGGCGGCGGGCGGAGTGTCACCGTGCGCGGCGAGACCGTGGGGCTCGCGCGCAGCGACAAGGACCTCGTGGAGTTCCTGCGCAGGGCGGGGCTCGACGACGCGGACATGGTCCTCGACGACCCGCATCTCGTCGAGTGGCGCGGGGGCGCGGCCCACGAGGGCTACGCGGCCTGAGACCGGCGGGTACCCCGCGCTCGGCTAGCCTGAGGGCACGATGAACCGTTTGACCACGTCATGGGGCGCGTTCGAACTCGCCCGCTTTCCCGAGGACCCCCGCGACACACTCCGTGCCTGGGACGCGGCCGACGAGTACCTGCTGCGGCATCTGCACGGCATCGACGACGCCGCCCCCGTACCGCTGACCGGCACCGTGGCCGTCGTCGGCGACCGCTGGGGCGCGCTGGTCACCTCGCTCGCGGGCCACCACCCGGTGGTGCAGATCACCGACTCGTACCTCGGACAGCAGGCGACCCTGGCCAACCTGGCGCGGGCCGGGATCGACTCGGGCGCGGTACGGCTGCTGTCGGCCAGGGACACCCCGCCGGAGCGCGTCGACGTGCTGCTGGTGCGCGTGCCCAAGAGCCTCGCGCTCCTGGAGGACCAACTGCACCGGCTGTCGCCCGCCGTCCACGCGGACACGGTCGTCGTCGGCACCGGCATGGTGAGCGAGATCCACACCTCCACGCTGAAGCTCTTCGAGCGGATCGTCGGGCCGACACGGACCTCCCTCGCGGCCAAGAAGGCCCGGCTGATCTTCTGCACGCCCGACCCGGACCTGCCGCGGGTGCCGAGCCCGTGGCCGCTGCGGTACGACCTGCCGGCCGACACGGGCGCCCTCGCGGGCCGCACCGTCACCAACCACGCGGGCATCTTCTGCGCGGAGCGCCTCGACATCGGCACCCGGTTCTTCCTGCGCCATCTGCCGACCGGGCACGGTGCCGAGCACGTCGTGGACCTGGGCTGCGGCAACGGCGTCGTCGGTACGGCGGCGGCGCTCGCCGCCCCGGACGCGCGGGTGACGTTCGCGGACGAGTCGTTCTCGGCGGTCGCCTCGGCGGAGGCCACGTTCCGGGCCAACGTGCCTGCGGGCAAGGGCGAGTTCGTCGTCGGTGACGGTCTGTCGGCCCTGGGCGACGGCTCGGCGGACCTCGTGCTGAACAACCCGCCGTTCCACTCCCACCGGGCGACGACGGACACTGCCGCACGCCGGATGTTCGCGGACGCGCGGCGCGTGCTGCGGCCCGGCGGTGAACTGTGGGTCGTCGGCAACCGTCATCTGGGCTACCACGTGCGGCTGCGACGGCTGTTCGGGAACTGCGAGGTCGTCGCGAGCGACCCGAAGTTCGTCGTCCTTCGCGCGGTGAAGCGGCGCTAGCGTTTCGTCGACGGCGAGCGTGCCGTGGGGTGTCGCGTCCGGCGTCCCCCGGCGACGACGCGCGCCGCACAGCTCTGGCGCCCTGCCCGGCGCTGCCCGACACTGAGCCGATGACGCAGCGCGTGGATCTCGCGACCGTGATGGACCGCCTTGCCATCGACGAACTGATCACCGGCTACGCCGTCGCCGTGGACGACGGCGACTGGACCGCCTACCGGGCCCTGTTCACCGACGACGGGCGCGCCGACTACCGGGGGTCCGGCGGCATCGAGGGAACGGCGGAGGAGGTCGCCGGCTGGCTGGCGGAGGCCATGCGGCTGTTCCCGGTCCGCCAGCACCTCATCGTCAACCGCCGCGTCGGCCTCCAGGACCTCGGCGGATACCCGGGTGACAGCGCCGAGGTCCGGGCCGACTACATCAGCCCGATGATCCCGGCCTCCGGCCGGGACTTCGTCTCGGGCGGCCGCTACCGCTTCACCCTGGCGCGCGGGGAGGTGGGCTGGCGCCTGCGCACGGTGGTGACGGAGGAGAGGTGGCGACGCGCGGGCGGTGTGCGGGCCGCGGACTGAGGCGCGGGTTCGCCCGTGCGCCGCCCCGTCCCGTGTCCGCGTCACGCCCCCCTGGCCTCCGCGCCCCGCCCCTCTGCCCTGCCCCCCGGCGGACCGTTTGGCCCGTATCCGGCCGGCCCTGGGCCCGGGTCCCCAGACGGCCGCATCGCGGCCTCACCGGCTTTCGAGGCGCGGGCCTCGGGGCGAAGCCTCAACGGGTGCGTCAGGGACAAGAACCGGTCGGCGGGTGAGGAGGCGCGGGTCCGCCACCCGCGGCGGGCACGGGGATGGGAGCCCGAGGGGGCGGGCAGCGGCGGAGCCCGGACTGCGGGGGCTGGGAGCACGACCCACGGCCGCCGGGCCGTAGCGAGGATCCGGGCGGACGCCGGTGACGGACGGGCGGGTCGGGCAGCGCCCGCGGGATGCGGACCGGCGGGTCGAGGCAGCGACCCGGGATACGGACCGGCGGGTCGGGGCAGCGCCCCGGTTTTCGGAAGGACGGGGCGGGGGATCACCCCGCCGCGGGCGGGCACCGCGCCCTGTCGTCCCCGGTCCGTGTGGCCCACACTGGTCGTGAGGAGGCGCGGTATGCGGATTCCGGGCGGCCGGGCAGCGCAGCAGTGGGGCAGCCGGCGTGGCGGGCGCTTGTGGCGCGCGGCCGCCGCCGTCGCCGCCGGAGCTCTGCCCGCCCTCGCCCTGCCCGAGCCCTCGCTGTGGTGGTTCGCCTACGTGGCCCTGGTCCCGTGGCTGCTGCTCCTGCGCAGCGCGCCGACCGGCCGCCGCGCCCTCCTGGAGGGGTGGCTCGGCGGCATCGGGTTCATGATCGCGGTGCACCACTGGCTGCTTCCCAGCCTGCACGTCTTCCTGCTCGTCCTCGCCGCGCTGCTGGGGCTCCTGTGGGCGCCGTGGGGTCTGCTCGTGCGGTTCATGACCGGCGGCAGCCCCTCCGCGGCGCGGGCCGCCGCCTCCCTCGCGGTGGTCCCCTCGGGCTGGCTCATGATCGAGCTGGTCCGGTCCTGGGAGGGTCTCGGCGGGCCGTGGGGCCTGCTGGGGGCCAGCCAGTGGGACGTGCCGCCCGCCCTGCGGCTCGCCTCGGTCGGCGGCGTATGGCTGGTGAGCCTCCTGGTCCTCGCGGTGAACACCGCCGTCGCCCTGCTCGTGGCCGTCGAGCGGGCCCGTGCGCCCGCCGTCGCGGGCGTCGTCGTGTGCGCGACGGCCGCCGGATCCGCCTGGGCGTGGACGCCGCAGCCCCGCGAGTCGGCACCGATGCGGATCGCCGTGGTCCAGCCGGGCGTCGTTGCGGGCGCGGAGAGCGTGCAGCGCCGGTTCGACCGGGGCGAGGAGCTGACGCGTGACCTTGCGCGCCGGGAGAAGGCGCTGGACCTGGTCGTGTGGGGCGAGAGCAGCGTGGGCGCCGACCTGCGTGCGCGACCGGATCTCGCGGACCGCCTCGCCTCCCTGTCCAGGGACGTCGGCGCGCCCGTACTCGTGAACGTGGACGCGCGCAGTGAGACCGCGTCCGGCCCCGCCGGCATCTACAAGAGCTCCGTGCTCGTCGGGCCCACCGGTTTGACCGGCGACCGCTACGACAAGATGCGCCTGGTGCCGTTCGGCGAGTACGTCCCGGCCCGGTCCGTGCTGGGCTGGGTGACCTCGGTCGGCAAGGCGGCGGGCGAGGACAGGATCCGCGGGACCGTCCCGGTCGTGATGACCCTGCCCGCAGGGCAGGGCCCCGGCCTGCGCGTCGGCCCGCTGGTCTGCTTCGAGTCGGCGTTCCCGGACATGAGCAGGCGCCTGGTGCGGGACGGCGCCCAGGTGCTGGTGGCCCAGTCCGCCACGTCGACGTTCCAGGAGAGCTGGGCGCCGGAGCAGCACGCGTCGCTGGCGGCGCTGCGAGCGGCCGAGACCGGCCGCCCGATGGTGCACGCGACGCTGACCGGTGTGAGCGCCGTCTTCGATGCGCACGGGCAGACGGTCGACGGCCCGCTCTCCACGGAGACCAGCGGCGCGGCGGTGTACGAGACGCCACGGGCGACGGGCGCGACGCTGTACGTCCGGTTCGGCGACTGGGCGGTGTACGCGGCGCTCGCGGTGCTGGCGGTGCTGGCGGCGGCCGAGGGCTCGCGGGCTATCCGGCGGCCTGCTCCAGGGCCCTCAGTACGACCCGTTCGCACAGCTCGTGGGTCCGCAGCGCGTCCTGTGCGCTGAGGTGCTTCCCCGCGCGGACGGCGTCCAGAAAGGCGTGCACGGCCTGTTCGATGCCGCGCTGACGGGCGACCGGCACCCAGTCGCCGCGGCGCCTGATGCTGGGCTGTCCCTTGTGGTCCACGATCTCGGCCAGGTTGCGGACCTCGCGCTTGGAGTCCTGTCCGGAGACCTCCAGGATCTCCTCCGTGGAGCCGCTCATCCGGTTCATCACGCCGATGGCGGTGAAGCCGTCGCCGGACAGCTGCAGGACGACGTGGTGCATGAGTCCGTCGACGATCCTGGCCCGCACATCGGTGTGCTGGACGGGCCCGGGTGCCAGGAACCGCAGGGTGTCCACGACATGGATGAAGTCGTCGAGCACGAGGGTGCGCGGGTCCTCGGGGAGTCCGATGCGGTTCTTCTGCATGAGGATCAGTTCGCGCGGGTGCTCCAGGCACTGCGCGTAGCCGGGCGCGAACCTGCGGTTGAAGCCGACGGCGAGGCCGGTGCCGCTTTCCTCGGCGAGGGCGACGAGCCGCTCGGACTCGGCGAGTTCGTATGCGAGCGGCTTGTCGACGTAGGTGGCCACGCCCGCTTCGAGCAGCTGTGTGACGATCTCGGCGTGTGCCGAGGTGGGCGCGTGGACGAAGGCGGCGTCGATGCCCTCGGCGAGGAGCGTGTCGAGCCGGGTGTGGCGGCGCCGGGCGGGGATGTGGTGGGTGTCGGCGACGCGGGTCAGCGTGGCCGGCGTGCGGGTCTGCAGGTGCAGTTCGACGCCGGGCAGGGTGGTGAGGACCGGCAGATACGCCTTCTGCGCGATGTCACCGAGCCCGATGCAGCCGACCTTCACAGCGGTCTCCCTCGATGCCGTGCCGGCGTCAGCGGCGCGCCGGCTGTTCCTCGTGCACGTCTCGTGCTCCGGCAGCATACGTGCGCTGCGGCGGGCGCCAGTCGGCGATGGTGTCGAAGGTGCGCAGCACGAGGCCGGGGCCGAAGCGGGAGACCGCGGACATCAGGGTCTCCCGGACGGCGACGGCCGGCGTGCCGGACAGCGCCATGAGCCGGGCGACGCGGGCGGACTTGCGGACGACGGCCATGGTGCGGGGCAGCCGCTCGGCGCTGTAGGAGGCGAGGCCGGTGCCGAGGTCGCCGGTGGGCGGGGCGTGGTGGGCGAGGACGATCGCGTCCTCGATGGCCTGGTTGCCGCCCTGGCCGAGGGTGGGGGCCATGGCGTGGGCGGCGTCGCCGAGGAGGGCGGTGCGGCCGCGGTGGAAGGCGGGCAGCGGTTCGAGGATGTGGTGCACGTCGTTGCGCAGCACCTGGGCGGAGTCGGCGGCGGCGATGACGGCCGGGATCGGGTCGTGCCACCGGCCGAAGCGGCGCAGCAGTTCGGCCTTCTGGTCACCCGCGGCGGCCCCGGCGGGCGCGGTGGCGGCGGCGTACGCGTAGATCCGGCCGTCCTTGAGGGGCTGGGTGCCCCACAGGGAGCCGGGACCCCAGGTCTCGTGGGGTGCGAAGGGGGCGTCGAGCGCGGGGACGACCAGGCGCCAGGTGGTGAACCCCGAGTACACCGGGCCGGGGTGGCGGGGGAACAGGCCCCGGCGCAGGGAGGAGCGAATGCCGTCGGCCCCGATCACGAGGTCCGCCTTGATCTCGCCGTCGGGCGTGGTGACGCGTGCGCGGCGGCCGCCGGCGACTCCGGGATCGGCCAGTTCGCCGGGGCATCCGGTGCGTACGGCCCCGTCGGGCAGGCGGCGTGCGAGGCGGTCGACGAGCGTGGCGCGGTGGACGAGGACGAGGGGGCCGCCGAACCGCTCGGCCGCGGCGGCCGCGTCGGTACGGGCGAGCCAGCGGCCTGCGGGGTTGCGCATGCCGCCGGCGCCCTGCCAGGCGGCGAGGTCGCGGATCTCGTCGCCGAGGCCGATGACGTCGAGGGCGCGCTGGGAGTTGGGGGCGAGTCCGATGCCGGCGCCGACCGGCTCCAGGGACGCGGCCCGCTCCAGGACGGTGACCTGCCAGCCCAGGCGGCTGAGGGCGACGGCGGCGGTGAGTCCGCCGATGCCGCTGCCGACGACGACGGCTCGGGCGGTTGCACGGGCTTGGGGCATGGCTGCTCCTCGGCACGGTGACTACACCTGTAGTGACAGACATACCGTACTACGGATGTAGTGGACGCGGTAGGTTGACGCCATGGCCGCACGCACCACCCCGCACACGCCCCGGGCCTTCGGCACCGGCGCCCGAGCCGCCTCCCCCGGAGCACCCGCACCGGCCGCCGGCTCGCGCGCCGGGATCATCGGCGACACCGCGCTGGCCCTGCTGTTCGAGCGCGGCATGCGCGGGCTGACGCACCGTGCGGTCGACGAGGCGGCGGGACTTCCCCAGGGCTCCACGTCCAACCTCGCCCGCACCCGGCAGGCCCTGCTGGAGACAGCGGTGCGCCGCCTGGCCGAACGTGAGGCGGCCGTCCTGGCCCTGGAGGAGCTGCCCGGCCCCGGCGACGGCCGAGAAGCGCTGCTCGACGGGCTGGCACGTACCCTCCACCGCTACCTCACCCGCCACCGGGAGCTGCTGGTCGCCCGTTACGAGCTGGCCCTGGAGGCGGTCCGCCGCCCGGAGCTGCGGGCTTTCTACGACAACACCGGCGCACGTTTCCGGGAACCGCTGAACGCGATGATGGCCGCCGCGGGCTCCCCCGCCCCCGAGCGGCACGCGCTGTCCCTGGTCGCCTGGTGCGAGGGCCTGATGTTCTCCTGCGCCGTCGGCTCCTACCACCGGGCGGTGCCCGGCGAGGAGGAACTGCGCACCGGTTTCGACGAGCTGCTGTGCGGCATGCTCGGCCCGGGCGCCTCCCGGCGAGTGAGCGCCCCAGAGGCGGATGGGGCATAACCCCTGGCCGCGAAGCCCCCTCCTGCCGGAGGATGGCCGCCATGACCACAGTCGAGCGCACCGAACCGTCCACCACCGCAGCCGAACGCGACATGCTGGAGGGCTGGTTGGACTACCACCGCGAAACCCTGATCTCCAAGTGCGCCGGTCTGAGCGACGAGCAGCTGCGGACGGCATCGGCCGAGCCGTCGTCGCTGACCCTGATGGGCCTCGTGCGCCACCTCGCGGACGTCGAGCGCTGGTGGTTCCGCCAGGTCATGGCCGGCGAGGACATCGGCGCCCTCTACTACAGCGAAGAGGACCCGGACGGGGACTTCCGTGTCACCGAGGAGGTCACCTGGGACCGGACGCTCGCCGACTGGCGTGCCGAGGTGGCCGCCGCCCGCGAGGCGGCAGCGGGGCTGGGGCTCGACGACCTGAGCGCGGGCAGCACGTCCAGGGAGCGCAGCTACAACCTGCGCTGGGTCATCACGCACATGATCGAGGAGTACGCCCGGCACAACGGCCATGCCGACCTGCTGCGCGAGCGGATCGACGGCGCCACCGGCGAATGAGCCACTCCCGGCAGTCCGGCTGAAAGCCGCTTCACCCGTGCGGGCCATTTACGGCCTGTAATACCCGGCAACCGCCCTTCGGCACAGCAGAGTTGCGCGGGTGCAGCGAACATCGATCACAGCAAGGGTCCTGGTCGGGGTGGCGGCGTGTGCCGTGACCGGCTGCGTCTCCGTGGAGGCGCGGCCCGCTCCCGCACCGACCGCTCCCCCGGCCGGACGGCCGGACCAGGTGGTGGAGCCGCAGATCGTGCAGGGACCCGCCCGCGACGCCCTGGAGGCCGCCCTGCCGAAGCGCCCCCGGGCAGCGACGTCACCCCCGGTCCACCACCGCGAGAAGTCCGTCACGCCCGCGCCGCCCCGGCAGGCCCCGCCGCCCCCTCCGCACAGCCGCCCACCAAAGGCTCCTGCCGTGCCCCGGCCGAAGCTGCCGCCGCTGCCCGAGGTCCCCCTGGACCGGGGCGCGGTCTGCGATCTGGGCCAGAGCTACGGCGGGTGGGGCGCCGACAGCCGCGAGGCCCGCATGTGCCGTGAGGCCTACGGGAATTGATCCTCAGTCCGCGTCCAGGGTGCGCTCCAGGCGGGCGATCGCGGCCCGTACCCCGTTTCCGTACCCGTCGTCCGCCAGGGCATCCGTCGCCGCGCGCGCCCGGTCCAGGTGGACCCGTGCGGCCTCGGGTTGACGCAGTTTGATGTAGTCGGCGGCGAGATTCAGGTGCAGCGAGGGGCAGAAGGCCCGCACGGCGAGCGACTGCTCGTGCCGGGCCGTCCGCTCCTCGCTCAGTCCCTCCGCCGCGGCCAGGGCGCGCAGGTCCCAGGCCAGTTCGTCGTCCGGGTCGTCCTGGGCGTCGGCCATGTAGTGGGCCAGGGTGCACCGGTGCAGGGCGTCGCCGGCGTCCGCGATCTCCGCCCAGATCGAGGCGAACCGCAGGCGCGCCTCCTCGCGGTCGCCGCCGTGGAGCAGCATGACCGCCTGCCCGATCCGGGTCATGACGGCGTCCCCTGACGTCTCCTGCTGGTCCACCACGGTGCTCTCCCACGTCCGAACGGCTCGCTGGCCCGCTTACGACGTACCGACGCTAGCCGCCGCCCCGGGCAAACCGGCACAGGCTCGGGCGCATCGCCCGAGCCCGTCAGCCCGGAGTGTGAACGGTCAGCCGAGGTCGGGGATCCGCCAGTCGATCGGGTCGTGGCCCTGTGCCGCGATCGCCTCGTTGATCTGTGTGAAGGGCCTGGATCCGAAGAACTTCTTCGCCGACAGGGGCGAGGGGTGCGCGCCCTTGACGACCACGTGACGCGTCTCGTCGATCAGCGGCAGCTTCTTCTGGGCGTAGGCGCCCCACAGGACGAAGACCGCCGGGTCCGGCCGCGAGGCGACGGCGCGGATCACGGCGTCGGTGACCTTCTCCCAGCCCTTGCCCTTGTGGGAGTTCGGCTCGCCGGCACGGACGGTCAGCACCGCGTTGAGCAGGAGGACGCCCTGCTCGGCCCAGGGCATCAGGTAGCCGTTGTCCGGGACGGGGTGGCCGAGCTCGGCCTGCATCTCCTTGTAGATGTTCCGCAGGGAGGGCGGGGTCTTCACACCGGGGCGGACCGAGAAGCACAGGCCGTGACCCTGGCCCTCGCCGTGGTACGGGTCCTGGCCGAGGACGAGCACCTTGACCCGCTCGTACGGCGTGGCCTCGAGCGCGGCGAACACCTCGTCGCGCGGCGGGTACACCGGACCGTTGGCCCGCTCCTTCTCGACGAACTCGGTGAGCTCCCTGAAGTACGGCTTCTGGAGCTCTTCGCCGAGGACGCCGCGCCAGGACTCGGGCAGCATGTCGGTGTCGGTCACGTCAACAACCTCCGGTAAACGACAGGCGGTCTCGGGCAGCATGTCGGTGTCGGTCACGTCAACAACCTCCGGTAAACGACAGGCGGTTCCGATGTCTCGGAGCCGAGAACCCAGAACCTACCTGCCGCCACTGACAATCCGCTCACCAGCTCTTCTTGCGGTACAGCTCCCACATCTGCATGACGGTCTGCGGGTCGAGCGCCCGCTCGCCGCCGCCGATCTCCTCGTTCGCCGCCACGTACAGCTTGCCCTGCCACAGGGGCAGCAGCCGCACGTCCTGGACGAGGATCTCCTGGGCCTGCTCGAACTGGGGGGTGACCGCCCCGCGGTCGCTCTCGCGCCGGGACCTGGGCAGCAGCTGCTCGGTGATCTCGGGGCTGTCGTACGGGGTGCCGAGCACGTTCTTCGGGCCGACGAAGGGAGCGATGAAGTTGTCGGGGTCCGGGAAGTCGGGGAACCAGCCTCGGCCGAAGACCGGGTACTCGCCGGCCTGGTACCCCGCCTGGAACTCCGTCCAGGGCTTGCCCTGGACCGTGATCTTGAACAGGCCGGTCTCGTCGAGCTGCCGCTTGATCTCGGCGAACTCGGCCGCGGTGGAGGAGCCGTAGCGGTCCGTGGTGTACCAGAAGGTCAGCGGCACCGGCTCGGTGATACCGGCGTCCTCCAGGATCTCCCTGGCCTTGGTCTCATTGGGCTCGCCGAAGCGGTCGAAGAACTTGGTGGTGTGGCCGGCGATGCCCTTGGGGACCATCGAGTACAGCGGCTCGGCCGTGCCGCGGTAGACCTTCTCGACCAGCGCGCCGCGGTCGATGACCTGGGCGATCGCCCGGCGTACGGCGAGCTTGCCCGCGTAGGGGTCCTTCGGGTTGAAGACCAGGTAGCGGATGTCGGCGCCGACGGTCTCGACGAGCTGGAGGTGGGCGTTCTCCGGCTTCTTCTCCTGGAGTTCGACGACCTCCTCGGCGGTCAGACCACGGTTGATCGCGTCGATCTTCCGGTCCTTGAGGGCCTGCATCATCACGTCCGAGTCCTGGTAGTACCGGATCGTGACGGCGTCGTTCTGGATCTTGGCGAAGCCCTTGTACTTGCTGAACCGGCTCAGCTCGGCGTGCTCGCCCTTGGCGTAGGAGTCCATGGCGTACGGGCCGGAACCGGTCAGCTCCCCGTCCTCACGGAGCTTGTCGGCGGGGTACTCCGAGGGCGGGACGAGCGACATCGCCGGGGTGGCGAGGATGAACGGGAAGGTGGCGTCCGACGTCTTGAGCCGGAAGGTCACCGTGCGGTCGTCCGACACCTCGATCCGGTCGAGGGACCCGAGCAGTCCGGCGGGGCCGCCCTGTGCGTCGATCGTCCTGATCCGGTCGATCGAGTGCTTGACCGCCGCCGCGTCCAGCTTCTCGCCGTTGGTGAAGGTCAGACCGGTGCGGAGCTTGCACTCGAAGACCTTGTTGGCGGCGTCGGCGAAGCGGCAGCTCTCAGCCGCGTCCGGCTGCGGGGTCGTGGAGCCCGTCGGGAAGCTGACCAGGGTCTGGAAGACGTTCCGGTAGAGCTCCCACGAGCCGTCCCAGGCCGCTGCCGGGTCGAGCGTGCTGGGCTCACTCGTCGTGCCGACCGCTATCCTCCGCTCGCCGCCGGAGTCCTCGTCGGAGAAAAGGCCGCATCCCGCCAGCAGAGATATGGACGCTAGGGCTGCAGCGGCCTGCAGACAGGTCCGGTAGAACACGTGCACGCTCCTCGTTCAGCCATGGGTCGGCAGACCATACCGCAGCGCCCCGCCGGGGCAACCTGGTGGTCCGGCGGGGCACTTGGATCATTGCGGTACAAAACCGCTCAGGCTGGTCCGGCGGGCGTCAGTGGACGCCTGCGTTGAGGAACATACCGCCGTCCACGACCAGTGTCTGTCCCGTGATCCACCCCGCCTGATCGGAGGTGAGGAACGCGGCCGCGCCGCCGATGTCCTCGGGCACCCCGAGCCTGCCCATGGGGTACGCGGCGGCCGCCTCGGCCTCGCGGCCCTCGTACAGCGCCTCGGCGAACTTGGTCTTGATCACCGCGGGGGCGATCGCGTTGACCCGCACGGCCGGCGCGAACTCGTGCGCCAGCTGGAGGGTCAGGTTGACCATGGCCGCCTTGCTCATGCCGTAGGCGCCGATGAACGGGGACGCGGAGACGCCGGCGATGGAGGCGATGTTCACGATCGCACCGCCGTTCTCCTTCTGCCAGGCCTTCCAGGTCTGCTGGGCGAAGCCGAGCGCCGAGATCACATTGGTCTCGTAGACCTTGCGCGCCACGTTCAGATCGAGATCGGCGATGGGGCCGAAGACCGGATTCGTGCCCGCGTTGTTCACCAGGAAGTCCACCCGGCCGAACGCCTCCATGGTGCGCTCGACCGCGGCCGCCTGGTGCGCCTCGTCGTGGGCCTTGCCCGCCACCGCGATGACCCGGTCGGCGCCGAGCCGCTCGACGGCCTCCTTGAGCGCCTCCTCACCGCGCCCGGTGATGCAGACCCGGTCGCCGCGGGCGACGAGCGCCTCGGCGATGCCGTATCCGATGCCCCGGCTCGCACCGGTGACCAGTGCGACCTTTCCGCTGTCCAGCACCTGCCGCTCCCCTGCTCCGTGTACCTCTGCCATGTCCCTCGTACCCCGTGTCAGTTGAGCGGGCCGCCGGCCACGTACATGACCTGGCCGGAGACGAAGCCGGCGTCGTCGCCCGTGAAGAAGGCGATGGCGTTCGCGATGTCCTCGGGGCGGCCGACCCGCTGGACGGGGATCTGGCTCGCCGCCGCGGCCTGGAACTCCTCGAAGCCCATGCCGACGCGGGCCGCGGTCTGGGCGGTCATCTCGGTGACGATGAAGCCCGGCGCGACGGCGTTGGCGGTGATGCCGAACTTGCCGAGCTCCTTGGCAAGGGTCTTGGTGAAGCCCTGCAGACCGGCCTTGACGGCGGAGTAGTTGGCCTGGCCCCGGTTGCCCAGGGCGGAGGACGACGAGAGCGAGACGATACGGCCGAAGCCGGCGTCCACCATGTGCTTCTGGCACGCCTTGGCCATCAGGAACGCGCCCTTGAGGTGCACGTTCATCACCGTGTCCCAGTCGGACTCGCTCATCTTGAACAGCAGGTTGTCGCGGAGCACGCCGGCGTTGTTGACCAGGATCGTGGGCGCACCGAGCTCCTCGGCGACGCGGGCGACGGCGGCCTCCACCTGTGCGGCGTCGGAGACGTCGCAGCCGACGGCGACGGCCTTGCCGCCGGCCGCGGTGATCTTCTCGACGGTGTCCTTGCACGCGGCCTCGTCGAGGTCGAGTACGGCCACGGCACGGCCCTCGGCCGCCAGCCTGACGGCAGTGGCGGCGCCAATGCCGCGCGCGGCTCCGGTCACGACAGCCACGCGCTGCTCGGTGGTGGACATTCTGGTTCTCCTCGCCCTTGAAGCCCGTCAATGCCTGAGCCGGGTCCCGCGGCCGCTTCCGGCTCACACGCTGAGCGACCGCTTAGTACCTCGGCAGGAAGGACGCTAGAAGCCCTGGCACCCGGTGTCAACGGCACCAGGGCCGGGCGTCGGACATCACACCGGCTCGGACGGGTTCTCAGCGCACCAGCAGGTCCAGCAGCCGCTCCACCTCCGCCTCGGGGTCGAGCGTCAGACCGGTGTGCACGGGGCCCGGCTGGACGACGGTGGACCGGGGCGCGATCAGCCAGCGGAAGCGCCGCCCGGCGTCGTCGCCCCCCGCCTGTCCCGCGTCCGCGCCGCCCCGGCAGACGCCCTCGACGGCGTGCAGCGCGGCGCGCACGCCGGTGACGTCGGCGTCGGGGTCGAGAGCCTTGAGCTTGGCCAGGTCCAAATGGGTGCGGGCCGCCACGAAGGACCTCGCCCGGCAGTACACGACGACACCCGCGTTGAAGCACTCCCCGCGCTCGACCCGGGGCACCACGCGCAGCAGCGCGTACTCGAACACGTCCCGCTCGCTCACCGGTCGCCGTCCTTGCTCTTCCTGGTCGGGTGCGGCCACTGCGGCAGGTGCTCGGTCAGCCAGCCGGGCGGCTGCGGCTGCCTGGGCGCGGCGGGGGCCCCCAGCGTGATGCGCTCGTGGATGCTCGCCGCGCGCGGCAGCAGCGCCTCGACATAGGCGCGGCGCAGGGCGTCCGTGGAGTCGAAGCCGGGCTCGTCGACCAGCCACTCGTCGGGCACGTCGGCCGCCACCTCGGTCAGCAGCTGCTCGGTGACGCGGGGCGCGAGCTCGGCGGCGGCCGCGGCGATGTCGGGGCCGAAGCGGGCCAGCGCGTGGTCGGAGGCGTCGTACGGCTTGGCGGCGGATGCGGCGGCGCCAGGCCAGTTGTGGTGCCAGATCATGGTGGCGCCGTGGTCGATGAGCCACAGGTCCCCGTGCCAGACGAGCATGTTGGGGTTGCGCCAGGAGCGGTCGACGTTGTTGATCAGGGCGTCGAACCAGACGATCCTGCCCGCCTCCCGCGCGTCCACCTCGTAGGCGAGCGGGTCGAAGCCGAGCGATCCGGGCAGGAAGTCCATGCCGAGGTTGAGGCCGCCGCTGGCCTTGAGCAGCTCCTGCACCTCCTGGTCGGGCTCGGAGAGTCCGATGACGGGGTCGAGCTGGATGCCGACGAGGTCGGGCACCCGCAGCCCCAGGCGCCGCCCGAGCTGCCCGCAGACGACCTCGGCGACCAGGGTCTTGCGGCCCTGCCCCGCGCCCGTGAACTTCATGACGTAGGTACCGAGATCGTCGGCCTCGACGATCCCGGGAAGCGAACCGCCCTCACGCAAGGGCGTGACGTAGCGGGTCGCTGTGACTTCGGAGAGCATTGGCCCAGGCTATCCGGCCAGGCCCCCTGGAAATCCCCGACCGCGGCGGGGGCGCTGGAGTTGGAGAGCAGCGGACGACCGACCGCCCCTGCGGGTACGTTGACGGTGCGGGGCGGGGGTGCCGGTTCCGACACCCCCGCCCCGCATGTCCGCCATCCCGGTGTCACCGGCGAGAGACAGGAACCTGGACATGAAGAAGACTCTGCTGGCCGAGTTCACCGTGCGCCCCGGCAGCGAGGAACGCGTCGCCGAACTGGTCAAGGAGTACGCCGTTCGCGTGCGTGAAGAGCCCGGGAACCTGGCGTTCGAGGTGTACACCAAGGAGTCCGATCCCCGGGCGTACTGGATCTTCGAGGTGTACGAGGACGAGGCCGCTTTCCGGGCCCATCTGGCAGCACCCTACGGCCCGCCGTTCAACAAGGAGCTCCAGCCGTTGATCGAGGAGAAGGAGTCCGTGCTCACATTCCTGAACCCGCTCGGCTGAGGAACCGGCGCCGTACCTCGCGTGCGTACTCCGCGTTGGCCGCCGACCGCTGCCGCGACTCCTCCGCGCGGCGCTCCAGCCATTCCCGGCGCTGCGCCGCGAAGTCGGCCATCCGGGCGTCGCGTTGTTCGTACATCGCGTTGCGCAGCGCGTCGAGACGGCCGCGGTCGGGGGGCGGGAGGTCCTTCGTCGACGGGGTGCCCGGGCGGCGCGGGAGACGCAGCGCCACCGGTGGGACGTCGAAGCGGGGGCCGGGGAGGGTCTGGTACCAGTACGCGGTCGAGGCCCAGTCGTCCGACAGATGGTTGGCGTGGCCGTGCTCCATGGTGACCTTGATGCGCTCCTCGAAGCGGACGGGGTCGGCCAGGTGCCAGCGGTAGCTGATCTGGTAGCCGGGGACGTCGTCCTCGTGGACGATCGTGCCGTGGAAGGGGTAGTTGATCTTCTGCATTCCCCAGCCGTGGCTGAAGTAGTCCTCCCCTCCCGTGCCGTGCATGCTGGGCGGCCAGCGGGTGCTGCCGTCGGCGAGGAAGTCGTCGTCGATCCAGATCATGTCGTCGCCCTCGCCCCACCACGTCCCCGTGAAGTGGGTGACGGTGTGGTTGCAGCCGATGTAGTTGCCGGCGCCTTCGGTCTGAAGGATGACGTAGTTGTCCTCGCCGTCCAGGTTGGGGACCTGCGTCTCCAGGCTGTTGACCTGGAGGTCCGGGCCCCAGCCGTCGCACGGGTCGTCGCGGCGCCACTGGGCGTGGAAGTAGAGGGTGTCCTCGGGCAGGTCCTCGGCGTAGAGCTCGTAGTCGACGTAGAAGTACTGCATGTACGCCGCGTCTCCCTGATTCTCGACCTCGATACGCGCCCGGGAGTTGAACGGCATGGGCAGGAAGCAGTTGAAGGCCGCCGGACCGCCGAACCTGCGCTCGGAGTCCTCCTTGACGGAGACGGTGAAGGGCAACGACTGGAAGGTCGCCGGCAGGGAGTTGCCGACGCAGAAGAAGTCGCCGAGCGGTGCGACGACGCTCGGGTGCTCCTGGTCGTCCCAGTACATGCGAATGACGACCTTGCGGTAGTAGTCGGGGTCGTTGACCTCCCAGTTGTAGCCGAGGGCGTTGTTGAACTCGACCATCGCGGTGCCGGCCTGCCGGGCGTCGAACAGGCCGGGACCGAGAACGAGCCGGCAGCCCTGGACGAACCAGAGGTGGGTGATGGCCCCGGGACCTTCGAGGTCGGCCAGGACCGCCGTCTCGCCCGGCATGACGACGAACGCGTCCTCGTTCAGGCCGGTGTGGTCCCAGCTGGCCACACGCGCCGAGCGGGCCCGGCGGCGCCTGGCGGCCCGGCCGAGCAGGTCGTCACCGAGGGCGAAGGAGGGTACAGACATGGGCATGCGTCTCCCGGTCACGTGGTGGGGAAGGCGAGGGAGGTGCGGCGGACCGGGGCCGGCGTCGTGGCCCGGTCCGCCGCATGTCCCCAAGGGGCGGCTCACCCCGTACGGCGGGCCGTCCGTCGAGGACTGCCCGCCGTACGGGAGGTCCGCAGCCGGCGGCGCTACGGAGCGACGCCGAGAGCGGCGTCCAGCTGTGCCCGGGTGGGCGGCTGGGCGCCGGCCTGTTCGCAGGCGAGCGCGCCGGCGGTCACGGCCTGGCGCAGCAGCTGCTCCAGGGCGTGACGGTCCTCGGGCAGGTGCACCAGGTGGGTGCCGTCCTCGCGGGGCCGGAGCAGCCCCGCGAGCAGCGCCGCCTGGAAGGCGTCGCCCGCGCCGATGGTGTCGACGACCTTCACCGGTGGCGCCGCCACCGTGACCTCGGCGCCGGCGAGGAGACCACGGGCGCCGTCGGCGCCGATCGTGGTCACCACCAGGCGGGGGCCCATGCCGAGCAGGTCGCGGGCGGCGTCGACCGGCTGCCGGTCCGGATACAGCCAGACCAGATCCTCGTCGCTCGCCTTGACCACATCGGCGGTCGCCACGATCCGCTCGACCGCACGCCGGTAGGCGGCCCGGTCCGGCTGGACACCGGGACGGACGTTCAGATCCACGGCGACTGCTCCGCCGGGCCGCAACCGGATCGCGCGACAGGCCCGCACGACGCGGTCGGCACCGGGCTCCACCACGATGGCCAGGGAACCGGTGTGGAGGAGCGTGGCGTCGGACGGCAACTCCGGCAGCAGCGGATCCCAGTTGGCCAGGAAGTCGTACGTGGCGGCACCGGTGGCGTCGTCGACGTAGGCCAGGGCCACGGTGGTGCGGCCCGAGGCGGATTCCGTACGGTCGATGGGCACACCGGTGGCGTACAGGTAGTCGCGCACCAGTGTGCCGGGCGGATCGTCGCCCCAGCAGGAGGTGAGGCGGACGGGACGCTCCAGACGGTGCAGGCCGACCGCGACATTGGCGGGGCTGCCGCCGGGGATGGGGGCGATGGTTGTGCCTCCGCTGCGCCACACGAGATCGACCAGCGACTCGCCGATGACGACGGCGGTCATGACGCCCGCTCCGTTTCCGGCCGCCTGTCGCCGTCCGGCGTGTCGTGCTCCGGCTGTTTGTCGTGGATCCGCACGCCGGCGAGGTCCCAGGCCTCGACGGCGTAATGAGCCGGATCCGGGCCCGTCGCCGTCGCCCGCAGGCGCCACGGGGCGCCGCCGACGGGGTAGAAGCGGAGGCTGAGCGCATGGCCGTCGGCGGTGAACACCTCGGCGACGGAGTGGTCGAGTACGACGCGGATGTCCACCGGCCCCGGCCGGGCGGGCAGCCGCCAACTGCCGCCCTTGGCCCGCGGGTCCAGCGAGGCGTGGGACCGGTCGACGACCACTTCTCCCGTTGCCGGGTCGCGGACGACGTCCAGGTACTCGCCGCCGGCCGCGTCGGTGATCAGCCGCAGTCCTCCCCCGGTGTCGAGGCGAGCGGTGATGTCGCAGGCGGGGCCGATCCCACCCAGGTCGGCGGGCCGGTCGGCGCGCGCCTCACCGATCGCGTCGAGACGGCGGTCCCGGCGCAGCCGGTCGACCTCCCGGGCGGGACGCTGCACAATTTCCCCGTCGTCGCCGAGGCTCAGCTCACGCGGCAGGGACAGCATCCCGGCCCATCCCACCTCGTCGGTCCATTCGCTGGGGGCGCCGACGCGTTCCTCGTCTCGCGCCTCCCAGATCCAGGCCCACATCAGCCAGCGGCCGTCGGGGGCGGGCAGCACAGCGGGTGCGTAGAAGTCCGGTCCGTGGTCGAGACGGTGGGGAGAGCCGGCGACGAACGCCCCGCTCTCCTCGTGTCCGGGCCAGGCCGCCGTGCACAGCGCCCCTTCGCCGGGGTCCCAGGCACTGACCAGCACCACACCGCGGCCGTCGGAGAGGTACGCGTACTGGGCGCACTCCCAGCCCTCCTCGGTGTTGCCGCCTCCGGGCAGCGGCTGGGGCGCGCGTGCCAGGAAGACGCCCCGGTCCTCCCACGCGATCAGGTCGGTGGAGGAGTACTGCACGGCCGCGCCGCGACCGTCCTCCAGGGCGGCCCCGACGAGCATGCGCCAGCCGTCGCCGTCGCGCCACACGTACGGGTCGCGGAACATGGTCGTTCCCGCGGGCGGTCGGGGAACGAGCAGCCGGTCGTCCTTGGTGAAGCTCAGACCGCCGTCCCGGGACACCGCCCGGGCGACCGGCTGGTACCAGCGGTCGGGGTGTTTGGCGGAGTAGAAGGCGACCAGCTCGCCGTCCGCGTCGACGGCGTTGCCGGACCACACTCCTTCGGTGTCCTCGCCACCGGGGGTGGGGGCCAGGGCGATGGGCAGGAGTTCCCACTCGATCAGGTCGGTGCTGCGGAAGTGCCCCCAGTGCATGTCGGCGTGGCGGGCGCTTTTTGGGTTGTACTGGAAGAAGACGTGGTAGTGGCCGTCGTGGAAGACCAGCCCGTTGGGGTCGTTCAGCCAGTTGTGCGGCGGGCGCAGGTGCAGCACCGGAAAATGCGGGTCCCCCGGCGGGCCGGACACGGCAGGGGGCCGTTCGACGGCGTCCACGGGCTCAGCCACGGGTGCGCTCGTCGTAGCGGTGGCGTACGTCCGCGGCCTGCTTGGTGTTGGCCTCGGACTCCTGCAGCGAACGCTCCCCGCGCAGGCGGGTGCGCTCGGCGAGGTTCTCCATGTGCCGTTCGAACCGGGCCCGGTAACGCTCGCGCATCTGGGCGATCTCCTCGGCGACGGCGCCGGCGCGGGGCGCCGGGGCGGGCATCGGCCGGCCGGCGGGCCGTACCGGCAGGCGCTGTTCGAGGGGCGGTATGGATGCCGTGGGCGAGGGGAGGGTCTGGTACCAGTAGGCGGTCGAGGCCCAGTCGTCGCTCAGGTGGTTTCCGTGGCCGTGCTCGATGGAGACCTTGATGCGTTCCTCGAAGCGGATGGGATCGGTCACGTGGAAGCGGTAGTTGACGGAGTAGCCGGGGACGTCGGCCTCGTGGAGGATCGCTCCGTGGTAGAGGTAGGCGTTCTTCTGCATCCCCCAGGCGTGGTTGAAGTAGTCCTCGGTGCCGGTGCCGTGCAGGGAGGGCGGCCAGACGGTGGAGCCGTCGGGCAGGAAGTCGTCGTCGATCCAGATCATGTCGTTGCCCTCCCCCCACCAACTGCCCTGCCGGTGGTGGACGGAGAGGTTGCAGCCGACGTAGTGGCCTGTTCCCTCGGTGTCGAGGATGACGTAGTTGTCCTCGCCGGTGACGTCGACGATGTTGACTTCGGGGCTGTTGGTCTGGATGTCCGGGGCCCAGCCGTTGCACGGGTTGTTGCGGTTCCAGCGGGCGTGGAAGTAGAGGGTGTCCTCGGGCAGTTCCTCGGGGAACAGTTCGTAGTCGATGTAGAAGTACTGCTGGATCGGCAGGTCGTTCTCGTTGACCAGCTCGATGCGGGCCCGCCTGTTGAACGGCATCGGCGCCCAGCAGTTCAGCGCCGCGCTGCCGCCGAAGATCAGTGACTCCTCGGGCTTGGCCGAGACGGTGAAGAGCGCGGACTGGTAGCTGTTGGGCATGCAGTGGCCCACGCCGAAGAAGTCTCCGAGCGGCACGAGGACAGCCGGCTCGTCCTCGTCGTCCCAGGTGATGCGGATCAGGACCTTGCGGTAGTAGTCGGGGTCCGGCTCCTCCCAGTTGACGCCAAGCGCGTTGTGGATCTCCATGACCGGTGCGACGGTGTCCGCCTCCAGCGGGTCGATCAGACCGGGGCCGAGCGTCTTCCGGCAGAACTGCGTCATCCAGATGTGTGTGATCTGGCCCGGACCCTGGAGGTCGGCGAGGACGCGGCTGGAGTGCGCGGGGGTCGTCCAGTAGTCCTGGTTGCGGCCGCGCTGGTCCCAGCTCGACGTACGGGCGCTGCGCGCCGCCTTCCGGCGGGTCAGGTCGCCAAGAGGAGCAGACATGGGGAAATGCCTTTCGGTGATGTCAGTCGCTGATGTCGGATCGTTGGGAAGGTGGGGACTGGCCTCCGCCACCGCCCGCTGAGGAGTTACGCAGTGCAGCCGCACGAAGTGCGGTAGATGACGCGCGGCGTGAGGCGGATGGTCTCGCCCGCGTCGCTGGTGTCGCCGTTCACCCGTCGCAGCAGCAGGGCCATGGCGGTGGCTCCCACGTCGAACGCCGGCTGGACGACAGTGGTGATGCGGGGCTCGAAGAGGCCGGACTGCGGGAAGCCGTCGAAGACCGCGAGCTTGAGGTCCCTCGGGATGCGCAGGCCGATCTCCGCGGCGGCCTCCATGACGCCGACGGCTGTCTCCGTGCTGGCACAGGCGACCGCTTCCGGTCTCCGCTCGCCGCTGAGCATGCGCAGGGCCAGGGCACGGGTCTCCGCGGCCAGTCCCGACCCGGTGATCACCAGTTCGGGATCCGCTTCGATGCCCGCTGCCCGCAGCGCCTGCGCGTAGCCGCGGTGGCGCTCGCCCATGGTGGAGACCGCGAGATCTCCGGCGGCAAGGGCGATGCGGCGGTGGCCGTGCCCGAGCAGATGTTCCACGAGTTCGCGCATCGGCGTGGTGTTGTCCACGCCGACCTGGTCGCCGGTCCCGGGTTCGCCGATCCGGTCGAGGATCACCACGGGCGTCCCGCCGCGGCGCACCGCCTCGGTCTCTCCGCCCGTCGACCGTGCGGCCGGGGCGACGATGAGGCCGTCCACCCGGCGGGCCGCCAGTGCCTGGACCGATCGGGTCTCCTGGGCCGGATCCTCGCCCGAGTGCGCGAGGAGCAGTGTGTATCCCGCCTGGGCAGCCTCGTGCTCGACGCCCCGGACCATGTCCGCGAACGTGGGCTGGCCGGCGTCGGAGACGACGAGTCCGATGGAGTCGGTGCGGGCGCGGCGCAGCGACCGGGCGAGCGTGTCCTGGCGGTACCCGGTCTGCTCGATCGCCTTCAGCACCCGCCTGCGGGTCCGGTCGGCCACCGGCCGGGTGCCGTTCACGACATGGGAGACCGTCGAGGTGGACACCCCGGCGAGCAGCGCCACATCGACGATGGTCGCCACGTCACCTCCCTTCATCGAAACGTTTGCGCGAAACGTTTGCGCCGATTGTTGTCCCGTGCCGCGACGGGTGTCAAGGCATCGGATGCCTCAACTCCCTTGTCCGTTGCGGAGGTGACCTTCCCTGTCGGAGCCCGCCGGGGCACGCAGGGTCCACCCCATGGGTCTGCGGGGACGGAGCGGTCTCACAAGCCCCGCCCTACTCGGACTCGTACAGCCCCGGAATCTCGGTCGGAGCGGGGCAGATGCGGCGGCCCCGGCGGTCGAAGACGTACAGCTGCCCGAGGTCGACCAGCAGCGGCACCTGCGCGCCCGCCCGCAGCCGTACGTCCGGTGACGTTCGCAGCACCAGGTCCCCGGCGGTGATCGTGCCCCGATCAGCGGCCTGGGAGCCGGCCACCCGGTCCTCTCCCCCGTCCGGCGCGGACGCCCGAACCTTCGCGTGCGCCCTGGCGCGCTCCTTGATCCGTCCGAGACGGCCGGGCGTACGGCTCCGACGGCCTGGACCGGGCCGTGCCGACTCCAGATCGGGCACCACCGCCCGGTGCGAGCCCGTGTCCAGATGCACCAGGGCCTCGTGGCCCTGGTACTCCGTGTGTTCCACGACGCCGGTCAGCGGGACCTCGCCGGGCCGGGCGTGGCTGGGCGGGGCGATGCGGGCGGCCTCGGGGCGCAGCCCGACGACGACCGGCCGCCCTTGCTGGATGCGCAGCAACTGGTGGTCGCCGCTGAGCGGTTCGGCCAGCGGCAGTCTCTGCCGGCCGAGATCGACACACATCCGTTCCCCCAGCGGCGCGTGGACGACAGCCTGGAGCAGATTGATGCGAGGGGTGCCGATGAAGGCGGCGACGAACACGTTCGCGGGCAGCGCATACGTCTCGCGCGGAGTGCTCACCTGCTGGAGCACACCGGCGCGCATCACCGCCACCCGGTCGCCGAGCGACATCGCCTCGGCCTGATCGTGTGTCACATACACCGTGGTGACCCCCAGATCGGCGGTCAGCTTGGCTATTTCGGCGCGCAGGTGGTTGCGGAGCTTGGCATCCAGGTTCGACAGCGGCTCGTCCATCAGGAAGACGGACGGCCGCCGGGAGATGGCCCGGCCCATGGCGACGCGCTGGCGCTCGCCGCCGGACAGCTGACTCGGGTAGGAGTCCAGGGTGCCGTCGATCCCGAGCATCCGGGCGGTTTCCTCGATGCGCGCACGGTGGTCCTCGTGCGGATGCTGCAGCTTGAGGGGGAAGCCGATGTTGTGCCGGTTCGTCATGTTCGGGTAGAGCGCGAAGTTCTGGAACACCATGGCCATGCCGCGTTCGCGTGGTGGCACGTCGTTGGCGTACACGCCGTCCAGCAGCAGCTCGCCCTCGGTGATGTCCTCCAGGCCCGCGATCATGCGCAGGACGGTGGACTTGCCGCAGCCCGAGGGACCGAGCAGGACCAGGAACTCTCCCGGTGCGATGTCGAGCGAGAACCGGTCGACGGCAGTGGCGGCGCGAGCGTAGGTCTTGCTGACGCCACGCAGGGAGACGGCCCGTGTCATCTCGTGGCGCTTGGCGGCAAGGGCCCGCAGGGCGCGGTCCGGTGCGTCGGACCGGCACGATGTGCCGGATCGGCAAGAGGGGCAGGCGTGACCGGAGGTGAGGGCATGAGAATCTGCCTTTCAGTGCTGTGTCAGTCGCTGATTGCAAGGGGCGGGGGACTGGCCTCTCCCGCCGCCTGACGCTCCGCACCGCCGCCGGCACGTCTGCCCCACCGAAGATGCGGCGTCCGGTCGGTGGCACCGGGTCAGTCCGGGCAGCCGCACGACTCCCGGTAGGTGATCTCGGGCGCCAGCCGTACGGAGCGGTAGCTGTTGGAGTCGTCCTCCAGGCGGCCGAGCAGGAGCTGCATGGCTGTACTGCCGATTTCGTACGCGGGCTGTGTGATGGTGCTGATCCTGGGCCGGAACAGGTCCGCGTTCGGAAAGCCGTCGAAGGCGGCGAACGCGAAGTCGCGCGGGGTGTGCAGATCCAGCGCCCGTGCCGCCTCCAGCACGCCGACGGCGGATTCGGTGCTCACCGCCACCACGGCCGTCAGGCGGTCCGGTTCCTGGAAGAGCCCGGTCATACCGCGCCGGGTGTCGGCCGCGAGACCGCTGCCCATGAGGATCAGCGAGTCGTCGGTCTCGATGCCCGCCTCGTCGAGGGCGTCCAGGTAGCCCTGCCGCCGCTCGGCGATGGTCGGGACCGAGGCGTCGCCGGCCGCCAGCGCGATGCGCCGGTGACCGTGCTCGACGAGGTGCAGGACCACGTCGCGCATGGGGGCGGTGTTCTCGACCCCCACCTGATCGGCGCGGATGCCTCCCAGCCGGTCCATGAGGACCAAAGGGGTGCCCCGCTGCTGGATGTCGGCCATCTCCTTGCGGTGCGAGCGGCCGACCGGGGCGATGATCAGGCCGTCCACCCGGCGCTCGGTCAGCACTTCCAGCGCACGCCGCTCGCGCGCGGGGTCCTCGCCCGAATTCGCGAGCAGCAGCGTGAGGCCGGCGGCGGCCGCCTCGTGTTCGACGCCCCGGACCATCTCGGCGAAGGCGGGCTGGGTCACGTCCGACACGACGAGGCCGATCGAGTCGGTCCGTGACCGGCGCATGGCCCGGGCCACGCTGTCGCGCCGGTATCCCGTGGCCCGGATCGCCGCCTCGACGCGCGCTCGGGTGTCCTCCCGGACGGGGCGCGTCGCGTTGAGGACATGAGACACGGTGGACGTGGAGACGCCCGCCATCTGCGCGACGTCGACGATCGTTGCCACTCGCCCATCTCCGCCTTACGTAATCGAAACGTTTACGCAAAAGATGGCACGCCGCCGCAGCGCCGTCAACGGGCGCGAGAGCCGTTGATCAGCGCCCGCCGGACGTCTCCCCGTGGGCACAGGAAGCCGTATCCCCGCAGGGCGGGAAATCCCGTTGGTACACAGTCTTGACACGCGAATCCGGCCGAGTATCTTTCATCGAAACGTTTGCCCCGCCCGGCGGGCCACCGCTCATCGGAGCCCCGCGCCGGCCGTCACCAAGCCATCTCCAGCAGCCGATCCGGGCTGCTCCTCTCGGTGCAGTCAGCAGACCCCGCCTCAGAAGATGTCAGTGAAAGGTGCAGCACTATGTCAACGATGACACGCAAGGCCGAGGGATCCCGCTCCCCGCGGATACGTCGGCTCGGAAGCGGTGTCACGGCGACGGCCCTGGCCGCCGCGATGGTGACGGCATGCGGCTCGGACTCCGGTGGCGCCTCCGCCGACGGGGCGATCACCCTGGCCATGCACAACCCGAACATCCAGCAGCAGGACCCCGCGACGTACGAACTCGTCCAGGCGTTCAACGCGAAGAACCCGACGTCGAAGATCAAGCTCGTCGGCCGGCCGATGGAGCAGCACCAGCAGCAGATGACGATCGCGGCGCAGAGCGACACCCTTCCCGAGGTCTTCTGGGTCTACAACGCGCTGGCGAAGAACATGGCCAAGAACGGAGACCTGCTGGATCTGCGGCCGATCCTCGCCGAGAAGAAGCTGGACGCCAAGTTCGCCCCCCATATGCTCTCGGGCTTCAAGCAGGGGAACGTCCAGTACGGCGTCCCCTACCAGGCGCTGGTCACCGGCTTCTACTACAACAAGGCCATCCTGGACAAGCACGGCGTTCCCGTCCCCAAGACCCATGACGACCTGCTCGCAGCCGTGAAGAAGCTGAAGGCCAAGGGCGTCGTACCGATCGCCCAGGGCGCGAACAACTCCTCGTTCAGCGTGTGGGCCTTCCTCACGATGCTCGACCGCTTCGGGTACGAGGAGAAGTACCAGGCGATCCTCGACAAGAAGCAGAGCTACGACAACCCCAACTTCCTGCGCCTGTACGGGCACATCGAAGACCTGGCCGAGGCCGGCGCCTTCCCGCCGAACATGACGACGCAGACCTACACGCAGGCCGTCGCCTCGTTCACCTCCGGACAGGCCGCCTTCCTCGACTCCGGGGTCTGGGACGCCGCGAAGATCCAGGAGAGCCCCGTCGGCAAGAACGTCGGGTTCTGGGCAGGTCCCACCTTCTCCGACGGCGTCGGCAACCAGAACCTGGTGATGAACGCCCCGTCGGCGCCGCTCGTCGCCAGCGCCAAGGTCAAGGAGGACCCGAAGAAGTACGCGACCGTCAAGAAGTTCCTCCAGTTCTACTACAGCGACGAGGGCCAGCAGATCCTGGTCGAGAATGCGCAGCCGCCCGTCACCACCTACGTGCCGGTCGTGGACAAGACCAAGTCCTCCGTGTTCCGGGCCGTGCTCGAGGAGGCCGCCCGGCAGGATCTGTCGAGCCCCAAGGCACAGCCGGACCTGGTCGTCTCGGCCGAGACCGCCAACGCCATGTACGACAGCCTCTACGGCGTGATGTCCGGTGCGATGAGCCCGAAGGAAGCCGTCCAGCTCGTTCAGCGGACCTTCAAGTAGCCGACGGCACAAGGCAGCCGACGGCGAACGCCGTCCGGAGACGACCGGGGCCGCCCACCCTGGTCCGAATGGCAAGGACAGCATGAACTGGCTCACCACACGCCGGACTTTCACCCTCATGATCGCGCCGGCGTTGCTCCTCTACACCGTCTACATGGTCTACCCGATCCTGTACTCGGTCTACTACAGCTTCACCAGCTACGACGGCGTCTCACCGGCGACGTTCACCGGACTCGACAACTACCGCGAGATGGCGCAGGACACGGTGTTCCGGACCTCGGTCCAGAACACCGGAATCATCCTCGGCGTCGCGGTCACGCTGCTGGTCCCCCTGGCGTTCCTCCTGGCGGTCCTGCTCAGCGGCGACGTCAAGGGAAGCTCGGTGCTCAGGCCACTCGTCTTCGCCCCGGCGATCGTGGCCCCGATCCTGGTCGGTCTGATCTGGATCTTCATCCTCGACCCCGAGATCGGACTGGTCAACGCGGTACTGCAGGCGGTCGGCGCAGCCGTCCAGCCGCAGTGGATCGGAGGGAGCACCCTCAGCCCCTACTCCATCGCGTTCGTCTATCTGTGGCAGCAGATCGGCTTCATCGTCACCATTCTCTACGCCGCCATCCGCATGCTGCCGCGTGACGTGATGGAGGCCAGCACCCTCGACGGTGCGACGCGCTTCCAGCAACTCCGGTACATCACCGTGCCGATGCTGCGGGAGTCGTTCGGAATCTGCACGGCCCTCGTCGTGACCGGCGTCTTCAAGATCTTCGAGCTCGTCTACGCCCTGACCGGCGGCGGCCCGGTCCATCTGTCCGAGGTCATGGTGAGTTACATGTACCACGTCACCTTCACCACACTGCAGTACAGCTACGGCATGGCGCTGGCGGTCGTGGTGTTCGTCATCGGCGTCGTCGCCGCCGTCGCCACCCTGTTCGGCCTCAAGAGGAGGGCTGCGGCGTGAAGACGAGCACCCGACGCACCGCATCGCACGCCAAGCCCGTGCCCACCACACCCCTGTCCGCCACATCGCTGCCGGGCCGGCGCCCGCGCCGCGGCCGCATCATCGCCTCGGCCCTCGCCT
Source organism: Streptomyces sp. NPDC049597 (assembly GCF_040675505.1). Taxonomy (NCBI): domain Bacteria; kingdom Bacillati; phylum Actinomycetota; class Actinomycetes; order Kitasatosporales; family Streptomycetaceae; genus Streptomyces; species Streptomyces sp. NPDC049597. Next base: position 41,551 of record NZ_JBFAOY010000027.1, on the reverse strand, counting down.
ATCTGATCACCTTCGTGATCCTGCTGCCGCTGCTGTGGATCATGCTCCTGTCGTTCCAGACCAACGAGAACATCCTGGCGCACCCGTTCTCCCTGTCGGACCTCAGCCTGGCCAACTACCGTCAGGCGCTGGAAACGCTCGATCTGATGGTCATGTACAAGAACACGCTGATCCTGGCGGTGTTCTCCGTGACCATCGGCCTGGTCATCTCCTACATGGCCGCCTTCGCTCTGACGCGGATGGTCTTCCGCAGCGGACGACGCGGCGTCCAGAACGCGACGAGGTACTACCTCCTGGCCGGCCTGGCCGTACCCGTGTACATCCTGCTCTTCCCGGTGTACCGGCTCGACATCGCGCTGGGTCTGTTCGGTACGCATGCAGCGCTGATCCTGCCGTACATCGCCGTCTCGATCCCGTTCAACATCCTTCTCCTCACCGGGTTCCTTCGTGAGTTCCCCGAGGAGATCGAGCAGGCGGCGGTCATCGACGGGGTGGGACTGTGGTCGATGGCGTGGAAGGTCGTCTTCCCGCTGATGCGCCCGGTCGTCGCCACCCTCGCCATCCTCAACGTCATCTACGTGTGGAACGAGTTCCCCTTCGCGGTGACGTTGATCAACAAGCCGGAGCTGACGACGATCTCGCTCGGGATCTCCCAGTTCCAGGGCGTCTACAGCGTCAACTACGGCGCCATGATGGCGTCCGCCACCCTCGTGCTCATCCCTCAGCTGATCATCTACGCGGTCTTCCAGCGTCAGGTCATCGCGGGCATGACCGCCGGCGCGATCCGCTGAACCTCGCGATCCGCTGAGCCGTCGAAGGAGCCGATCCGTCGGAAGGAGCTGATCCGCACGACCGTGTGCTCCGGCCGGTGCGGGCGGGAGTGCCCGCACCGCGGCACACGGACACCACCCCTTTCCTCAGTCCAGGAGCCGCCATGCATCAGGAAAAGCCGCGGATCTCACGTCGCAGTGTGCTCGCAGGGCTCACCGGAGTCCTGACCGCGGCGGTGTCCCTCAACACCGCGCAGCACAGCACCGCTCGGGCCGCCACGGCACCGCCGTCCGTCCCACGTCCCCCGCATCAGCCGTCGCCCTACCACTCCATCGTCGGCCTGCTCTAGGGCCTGTCCGGCCCTGATCCGCCGGACCGGGCCCAGCACCAAGCCCGCACCGCACTCACACCAGACCTGAAGGAAGGACCGACATGGCAGACACTGTCTACGACGTCACGACGTGGGCCGGAGCGACGGTCTCCCCGTACGTGGACATCGGCGCCGTGATCAACCAGATCATCGCCGACATCAAGTCGAAGCAGACCACGCAGACCACCAGACCCGGCGCGGTCATCTACATCCCGCCCGGCCACTACGACCTCCTCACCCGGGTGGTCGTCGACATCAGCTTCCTGCAGATCAAGGGCTCCGGCCACGGCTTCCTGTCCGAGGCCATTCGCGACGAGTCGCAGACGGGGTCCTGGGTCGAGACCCTCCCGGGGGCCAGTCACATCCGGGTGAGGAACAACGACGGCCACAAGGAGGCCTTCCTGGTCAGCCGCGCGGGCTCCCCCACGACGGTCGGCCGTCTCAACAGCATCGTCTTCCAGGACTTCTGCCTCGACGGAGTGTCCTCCAGCAAGCCCTACACGCCGGGCAACCAGAAGATCGGAATCTCGTTCCAGTCGGACAACGACGCGGTCCGCATCGAGGGCATGGGCTTCGTGTACCTCGAACACGCCATCATCATCAAGGGCGCGGACGCCCCGAACATCACCAACAACTTCATCGCGGAGTGCGGCAACTGCATCGAACTGACCGGAGCGTCACAGGTCGCCAAGATCACCAACAACTTCCTGATCAGCGCCTGGGGCGGCTACTCGATCTACGCGGAGAACGCGGAGGGGCCGCACATCTCCGGGAACACCGTCCTGTGGGCCTGCAACATCACGTTGTCCGCCGGGAACCGCGCCTCCATCACCGGCAACAAGCTCCTCAGCAATTTCCCCAGCCAGATCGCCCTGCTCAACAACAGCTCCGAGAACCTGATATCCGCCAATCACTTCCGGCGCGTCCACGGTGACGGCACCAGCACCCGCTTCGACGACAAGTTCGGCATGGTGCACATCGCCGGGAACAAGAACACGGTGACGGCCAACCAGTTCTCCTTCGACGTGCCGGCGCAGAACATCACGCCCGCGGGCCAGGACCCGACGATCGTGCTGGTCAAGAGTGGTGACGGCAACTACCTGGCGTCGAACCACATCACCAGCAACGTGGCGGCCAAGGTCGTCCTCGACTCGACCACCACGGCCACGAAGGTGCTGCACAGCGCGACGACCGCCCAGCTGCAGGCCTTCACGACCAACCACTTCATGGTGGCGACTCCGGGCTAGCGGAGACGGAGCTGCCCGGCCGTCGTGCGGCGGCCGGGCAGCTCCACGCGTTCGGTGAGGCGCCCGGGAGCACTCCTGGGCGCCTCAACCGTGCATCACCCGATGAAGACGTTGACGTCCTGGAATTCGCTGGTGCCGTTGAAGGTGTTGATGCCGAGCCGGCCCGACGCGTACGCCGTGTCGGTGGCATCGATGACCGGCGTGGCGCTGTTGTTCAGGTACACCTTGATGTTCGAGCCGGCCGCGACCACCTTGAGGTGATACGTGCGTCCGAGCGTGATGGCCGTGGGATACGTGGCGATGACATGACCCGGCCGCCACAGCTTGAGCAGCCCGTTCGTGTCGATGTTGGCACTGTAGTGCTGCGTCGCATCGGCATTGGCACGGAAGGTCAACGCCGCCGCCGTGCCGTTCAGGACCCTGAGGTCGCCTTCGTAGGTGAAGTCGGCCGCCGTGGTGCCGCTCAGGTAGAAGGCATCACCGGAGTGCACTCCGCGCTTGCCGCCCGCCGGATCGGTCCACGTGCCGTTCACCGCCTGCCAGCCCGTCGGGATGTTCGTGCGGAAGCCTCCTGTGTCGAGGTACACGTTCTGGAATTCGCTGGTGCTGTTGAAGGAGTTGATGCCGAGCCGGCCCGACGCGTACGCCGTGTCGGTGGCATCGATGACCGGCGTGGCGCTGTTGTTCAGGTACACCTTGATGTTCGAGCCGGCCGCGACCACCTTGAGGTGATACGTGCGTCCGAGCGTGATGGTCGTGGGATACGTGGCGATGACACGACCCGGCCGCCACAGCTTGAGCAGCCCGTTCGTGTCGATGTTGGCACTGTAGTGCTGCGTCGCATCGGCATTGGCACGGAAGGTCAACGCCGCCGCCGTGCCGTTCACGACCTTCAGGTCGCCTTGGTAGGTGAAATCCGCAGCGCTGCTCTGGCTCAGGTAGAACGCATCACCGGAGTGCACTCCACGCTTGCCGGCCGCTGTGTCCGTCCATGTGCCGTTCACCGCCTGCCAGGGCCCGGTGAGGTTGCTTTCCAGTGTGGACTGGCCCGTCCCCCAGCCTGATCCCATGCGGTGGAGCTTCAGGGAGACGAGCCGGACGCTGCCGCTCTCGGTGAAGAGACGGACCCCTTGACTGCCTTGTGACGAGTCGAAGTTGACGTTGTCGGAGTAGGACAGCTTCCCGCCGTTGCCGAAGATCTCGAGGTGTCCGCGGTCGACGAGCAGGCGCATCGTCACCCGGTTGGCGACGGGCGCCAGGGGTGCGCCGTAGAGCGTCTGGTCCGTGCGGTCGTACAGGACGGTCCGGTCGGACGTGCCGTCGCTGCGGGCGTGCAGTGCGAACCCGAAGCGGGATGCCGTCGCCCCGGCGAGGTCGAACTCCGCCTCGATCTCGTACGTATCGGCAAAGACGCCGGTCAGCGGATCCGTCGACGGATCACTGGTGATCGTCCGGTCGGTCCATGAGGTGGTGCCGGTGCGGAGACCGGACAGCTCGGTGACGGGGTTGCGTGTGATGCGCACGCCTTCGGGGAAGGTCTTGAGCCGGAGTTCGGCGGGGACTGTCGCGCTGCCGCTCCAGCTGCTGCCCCTGTTCGCCGGCATCCAGGCCATCTGGACGACGCGTCCGTCCGGCAGGTGATTGAACGTCAGGCCGGCGTAGAAGGTCCCGTTGTCGAACGTGGTCCGGCCCTTGTCCATGCGCTCCTGGGCCGCCCAGTTGGTGGAGAAGGTCGTGCCGTTGAACTCGCCGACGACGTACTCCCCTTCGGCGTCGTTCAGGACCCACTTGGTGTTCGCCGGGTCGCCGTCCACGGCCAGCGGATAGAGATCCGGGCACTCGTACAGCCAGGACGCGGGGAAGCGGTCCCGGAAATCCCACTTCAGCAGGTCCGAGGACGTGTAGATGTCGATCCCGTTTCCCGCCTGCCGGTTTCCCTCGACGCCGTTTCCGTCGTTGTCCGACCAGATGACCATGACCCACCGATTCGTCGGTGCGTGCCAGAAGACCTTGGGGTCCCTGTTCACCGTCGTCCCGTTGGCAGGCACGACCACCTGGCCGTTGTTGTAGCTCTGGAACGTCCGGCCGGCGTCGTTGCTGTACGCGATGCGCACCCCGTTCTTGCCGGTGAAGACCACGATCGGGTCCTCCGGGCCGGTACGCAGCCCCGAGGTGTTCCGGGCGTCCACGACGCCCGCGCCCGACCACAGGTCCCCCGGGTGGACGCCGGGCTCCAGGGCGATCGGTTTCTGGACCCAGTGCACCAGGTCCTTGCTGGTCGCATGACCCCAGTGCATCTCGTCCCAGACCAGGCCGTGGGGGTTGTGCTGGTAGAAGAGGTGGTACTCGCCCTTGTAGTACAGGGGCGCGTTGATGTCGTTCATCCAGCCCCCGCGGGAGCTGAAATGGAACTGTCCCCGGTAGGGCTCGGTGTAGTCGGTGGGGGCGTAGGGGAATTCCGGATAATCCGCGGTCTCGCCGGCGGACGCCGACGGAGGCACGAGGAACGTCAGCGTCAGTGCCAGGAGCACGACGAGGGTTTTTCGGATGCGGCTCATCGTCACAGGACGACCTCCTGGGCAGGGAGGAAACGTGCACAGGTGGTGCACATGGGTGAGTGCGTCGCCGTATGAGACCTGGTGATCCATGCCTGTCAGGGGGAAACAGCGGCGCTGTGTCATCCGCTCGTCCACGCGGCCGTGAGAATCCGTGAACGCGACGTCCTGCTCCGGAGACGAACCCGCCGGAGCGGTGTGCAACGGCCTGAGGTCACGGTGCGTGGAGTGGGAGGGCGGACGGTGGGGAGAGCATGGGCTTCCACTCCCCCGGCGTCAATACTCCGGACGGCATTGCCAACGGGCTGACGTATCGTCACAAGACCGTCCTGGCAGCAACCTTGACGCCCTCGTCGAGCCGCCGCTATACCTGTGCCGAGCCAGTCGAGTAATCCATTACGTAATCCATTTCAGGAGCCTTCCATGGCCCGGATCACCTACCAGGAGATCGCCCGGCACGCCGGCGTGTCGACTGCCACGGTGTCCCGGGTCCTGGCCGGACGGGACTTCGTGAGGGAGGAGTTGGCCGAGCGGGTGCGGGCGAGCGCCGCGGAACTCGGCTACCGTCCGAACAAGGCGGCACGTGCCCTGCGGACCCAACGGGCAGACGCCGTCGGCCTGCTGATCTCGGATGTGGAGAACCCGTTCTTCGCGTCGGTGGCGCGGGCCGTGGAGGCCGTCGCCGCCGACCGGGGCTACGCGGTGCTGCTGTGCAACACCGCGGAGCGCCTCGAGCAGGAGGATCTCTACCTCGACCTGATGATTGCCGAAAGTGTGGCAGGTGTGATCATCGCGCCTTCCACCGAGGACCCGGCGTCACTCGGGAAGCTGGTCGACACGAGCACCCCGACGGTGACCGTGGACCGGTGGGTGTCGGGGGACCTGTTCGACTCGGTGACGGTCGACCACCGGGCCGGAGCCCGCGCTCTGGTCGACCACCTCCTGGATCACGGTCACCGGCACATCGCGGCAGTCGTCGGCACCACCACGGCGACCCCCACCCGGGAGCGGCTGGCCGGATGCCGGGAGGCGCTGGAGGGCCGCTCCGGTGCGCGCCTGACGGTTTGTGAGGGCAAACCGCAGGACGCGATCGGGGTGGCGCGGACTCTCGACCTGGGCCGGCGTGTGGTCGCCGAACTGCTGGACATGGACGGCGACGAACGACCCACGGCGCTGTTCTGCGGGAACAACCTCCTGTCGGAGGCAGTGGTGCGTGCCCTGCGCGAGCGTGACGTGCGCATCCCGCAGGACATCGCACTGGTGGGCTTCGACGACCTTCCCCTGTTCGACCTTCTGGAACCTCCGCTCACCGTCGCCGCACAGCCGATCGAGGAGATCGGGCGGACCGCGGCGGAGCTGCTCTTCGCACGTATCGCCGAGCCCGACCGGGCGCTCTCCAGGATCCTTGCCGAGCCCCGTCTGCGCATTCGCCGCTCGTGCGGCTCCCACCCCTGAGCCGTGCATCCGTCGAAGTGATCGCCTTGCGGTGACGGGCGGGCAGGCTCTGCCCGGCGGCCGGCCGCGGACCGCCGGCCGGCAGGCACACCCTTGTCTCCGTCTCGCCGCATTCCCGCACAGCACTCGTACGGCGTTTCCCTGTGCCCTCGGCACAGCAGCGCTCCTCGACGCATTCCGCGTCGCCCCATGGCACGGGGTCCGGAAATACCGGATTCCGGCGGCCTGTGCCTGAGGAAGGTGGAGGGACTCTCCGCCCCCGGTTCCCCGTTCGTCCCACCGTTCCGAATTCCCAGCAATGTCGTTCACCCCGAACTGGAGCACGTCATGAACAAGTGGAGTCCAGCACCCGGTGCCGCGGGGCTGCCGCGCCGGAACGTTCTGAAGCTGGGAGGTCTGGCCGGGCTCGGTCTGCTGACGGCGACCGGCTGCGGCGCCGGCGGCACCGCGGCCGATTCGCCGGGCGGCCCGGGCTCACTGCGCGTGCTGTGCGAAGCCGGTGGCAAGCAGGAACTGCTGAAGATCGCCGAGCTGTTCGAGAAGAAGACCGGCACCTCGGTGACGTTCGTCGAGCTCCCCTACGACGGACTGTTCAACCGGCTGCTCGGCGAGTTCAGTTCGGGAGCGGTGAGCTTCGACGTCGCGGCCCTCGACGCGATCTGGCTTCCCGCGTTCGCAGAAGGCGTTCTGCGCCCTCTCGACGACCTGTTCACCGAGGCGGTGAAGAAGGACCTGTTTCCCTCCCTCGTCCAAGGGGCGCAGGTGAAGGGACGGTATCTCGGCATGCCGGCCTGGACCAACTCCGAGATCCTGTTCTACCGGAAGGATCTGTTCGAGGACTCCAAGGAGCAGGCCGCCTTCTTGAAGAGGTACGGCTATCCGCTCGCCCCGCCCACGAATTGGGACCAGTTCACCGACGCGGCGGAGTTCTTCACCCGCGACACCAAGGGAAGGAACCCCCTGTACGGCACGGACGTGAAGGGCGCGGTCGAGACCGAATGGCTCTCCCATGTCCTGCAGGCAGGATCGCCCGGGGCGGTTCTCGACGACCAGGGCAAGGTGATCGTCGACAACCAACAGCACCTGGACGCCCTTCGTTTCCACAGCGATCTCAGCAACAGGGCCAAGGTCGCTCCCCCCGGTGCCAAGCAGCTCGACTGGGGCGGCGCGCAGAACCTGTTCAACCAGGGCAGGACGGCGATGATGCGGTTCTGGGCGCATGCCTTCCCGCTGGTTCCCAAGGACTCGCCGGTCCACGGGAAGGTGGGGGCGGCCCCCATGATCGCCGGTGCCGCGGGCATCGCGGGCGTACCGGGGCCCTGGTATCTGTCCGTGCCGCAGGCGACCAGGAAGGCCGACCTGGCGACGGAGTTCGTCCAGTTCTGCTACGACAACAACGCGCTCGGCATCCAGTCCTCGCTCGGACTCGCCGCCCGCGTCTCCGCGTTCGAGGAGTACCAGGACAAGCCCGGTCACGAGCACTTCACGCCGCTGGTGCAGACCCTGTCCTCACCCGCCACACGCTCGCGCCCCACGACCCCGAAGTGGCAGCAGATCGTCGACACGGTGCTCGTCCCCACGATCCAGAAGTCGCTGACCCCCGGAGCCGACTACGAGGCGCTGCTGAAGGGGGCCCGCTCCGATGTCGAGCGTCTCGTCGGTTAGCCGCGAGCGTGGCCGGACCGGCCTGCCCCGCTGCGGGCACACCCCCGGCGATCCCGGTCGTCCACGGCCCCGTGCCGTGCGGCTCACCGACCGCGGATTCGCCCTCGTGCTCATGGCGCCGGCCGGTGTCTTCCTCGCGGCGTTCGTCCTCTGGCCGCTGGCGAGCCTGGTCGTCGACAGCTTCTACGACATCTCCCCGATGGCGGGTGAACGCCGCTTCACCGGAGTGGACAACTACCGCGAGGCCTTCTCATCCGCCGAGTTCGTCGGCGCATCGGTGCGCACCGTGCTCTACACACTCCTCGTCGTCGGCGCCGAGTTCGTGCTCGGCCTGGCGGCGGCCCTCCTGTTCCATGCCCTCGGCCGGCGCTCGCGGGTCCTGCGCACGGTGTTCCTCTACCCGCTCATGATCGCGCCGGTCGTGGCCGGTCTGCTGTGGCGCTTCCTGATGATCGACAACTTCGGCATCGTGAACGAGCTGCTCACCGGGCTCGGCCTCATCGACGACCCTGATGCCATCGGCTGGCTCAGCGATCCCGACATCGTCCTGTTCTCGGTCGCCCTTCCCGACATCTGGCTGACCACCTCCTTCATGGCACTCGTCCTCTTCGCCGGTCTGCAGAACCTTCCGGGCGACGTCCTCGAAGCGGCCCGTCTCGACGGGGCGAACCCCGTGCAGATGCTCCTGCGGATCACCCTGCCGCTCCTGCGTCCCGTGATCGCCGTGGCCCTCGTCGTCCGGGGAATCGACGCGGCCCGCGCCTTCGACGTCATCCTCATCCAGACCAACGGCGGGCCCGAGAACGCGTCGCAGACGCTGAGCCTGCTGATCTACCGGACGATGGTCCGTTTCGGCGATCCCGGACTCGCCTCGGCCATGGGAACCCTCTATCTCCTGGCGATGCTCGCCGTCGCTCTGGTCGCGGTCGCCACGATCTGGCGCCCGGGAAAGGGTGAGCATGAGCAGCCCTGACGCCCGGCGGCCATCGGCCCGCACGCTGCTGTGGGCCCTGCTGACCGCACTCATCGTGCTGTACGCGTTCCCCTTCGCCTATCTCGTCCTCACGTCGTTCAAGAGCCCGAGCGAGGCGATCTCGGTTCCCCCGACGCTTGTGCCGAGCACCTGGAGCTGGGAGAACTACAGATACGCCTTCGCCGAGTCCGGTGTTCTCGCCTCGTTCGTCAACAGCATCAGCACCGCGACCATCAGCACGGTGCTCTCCCTGGTCCTCGCGGTTCCGGCCGCATACGCCGTCACGCGGTTCAGGACCCCGAGCGGGCGGGTCTTCATACTCGCCGCGCTGGTGACGAGGATGGTGCCGCCGGTCGCCATCGGCGTGCCGCTCGTCGGCATGATGAAGACGCTCCATCTGACCGACACCCCCTTCGGGCTGGCGCTGGCTCACACCACCGTGTCGCTGCCGCTGTCGATCTGGCTCATGACGAGTTTCCTCGAAGCCGTTCCCGGCGAACTGGAGGAGGCCGCCGAGGTCGACGGCTGCAACCGGCTCGAAGCGATGCTGCGCGTGGTCGTGCCCGTGGTCTCCGGCGGCCTGGCCGTCACAGCGATCTTCGCCTTCCTGGCCTCGTGGAACGAGTTCCTGTTCGCGCTCCTCCTCACCGGGGTCACGGCGCAGACCACTCCGTTGGTCATCGCCGGGTTCCAGACGCAGTTCGGACTGCAGTGGGGGTCGATGACGGCGCTGGCCACGGTCTACTCGATTCCCGTCGTGCTGCTCACGCTCCTCCTCCAGCGCCGCATCGTCGCGGGACTCACGCTGGGTGCGGTCAAGAGCTGAGAAGCCACGCTCCCGGACACGGGTGTGACGTTCCGCCGCACGGTGACCGCGCAGAGCATTCGCCCGGGAAAATCCGGGGAAGGGGTGAACATCGACGGCACGTGGCCCGTACACCATCACGAACCGGCCGGAAGAGGGCCGGCCGTGGAGAGGGAGCCAACATGACCGGATCGCAGGGGACCGCACGGACCGTGGCGCGCCGTACCGTCGTCGCCGCGGCGGGCGGCGCCGGTCTCGCCGTCGCCCTGACCGCCTGCGGCGGTTCGGACGACTCGGCCGGGTCGGTGTCCGACAAGCCCGCCGGCCAGAGCGGCGGGACGACGGGCGGTTCGGGCGGCGGTTCGGTGGTCGCGCGGACCACCGAGATCCCGGAGGGCGGCGGGAAGGTCGTCGGGGACGTGGTGATCACGCAGCCCAAGGCGGGCGAGTTCAAGGCGTTCTCGTCCAAGTGCACGCATCAGGGCTGCGCGGTCAAGGACGTGGCGGACGGAGTCATCACATGCCCCTGCCACAACAGCGCGTTCGACGCGTCGGACGGCAGCGTCAAGGCGGGTCCCGCGACCTCGCCGCTGCCCCCGGCGGAGATCACCGTGGAAGGGGACTCCATCAAGCTCGCGTGATGGGCCGGTTCCGGTGTACGGGGTCAGGCGCCGGAACCGCCTCAGGGGTCACGCGTGGGAGGCGGGCCGGGCCGGGCCCGGGGCGTGCGCGCGGTCAGGCGCGCAGGGTCCGGCGCGGCCGCTTCCAGCAACCCAGCACGGTGTCGGTGGTCACGATCGTCGCCACCAGGGACAGCGTGTTGCGGATCATCGCGGGGGTGTACTCGGCGGGCACCCCCGCGATGGCGTCCGCCACCACGGCGACGGTGTAGCCGAGATTGACGGCGTCGAACACGGCGGCGGGGACGGCGATGTTGGCCGAGACGCCGGTGACGAGCAGGGTGCGGCAGCCGAGGTTGCGCAGTATCGGATCGACCCCGGTGCCCGCCACGGGAGACAGGCCGTGCAGCCTGCGCACGACGATGTCCTCGTCCGCCACGGCGATCGGCGACGCGACGCGGACCGCGGCCGAGCCGCAGTGCTGCTGGACCGGGAGCCGGGCCGCGGACCGGAACAGCCGGGCGTTGCCGTTGGCCCCGCGCCCGTCGGGCCGCCGCTCCGCGACGGCGTGCATCACCTGCACGTCCGCCTCGTGCGCCGCGTCCACCAGCCGTGCGATGTTGTGGAGCGCGCCTGAGGAGCGGGCCTGCGCGGCCAGTTCGGGCAGTGCTCCCCCGGCTCCGACGACGCCTTCCTGGCACTCGACGGTGAGCAGCACGGTGGTGGCGGGGTCCAGCTGACCGGCGGGCTCTTCCCTGGACGCCATCGTGTGTGTCCCTTCCTCGCTGTGCCGGGGCGCGCGAGAGTAGCCGCCATTGCGCGAGGGAGGAAGTGCGGCCATGCTTCTGACATACCGTCAGCGCATGGGAGGGGTAGCGTCGATGGCCGTCACCCAGCGCCGCGGCCGGCGCATCATGATGACGCCCGAGGAGCTGGACGCCTTCCTCGCCGAGCGGCGCACCTGCCGGGTGGCCACCGTCTCGGCGGACGGCCGCCCGCACGTGAGCGCCCTGTGGTTCGCCTGGGACGGCACGTCGCTGTGGCTGTACTCGCTGACCCGCAGCCGCCGCTGGGCCGACCTGCGCCGCGACCCGCGCATCGCCGCGGTGGTCGACGACGGCGAGGAGTACGGGGAGCTCAGGGGCGTCGAGCTCGCGGGCACCGCCGTGTTCGTCGGCGAGGCCCCGCGAACGGGCGTGGACTGCCGCGAACTGCGGGCGCCGGAGGCCCTGTTCGCCCGCAAGAACTTCGGCCTGGAGGCGATGCCTCACGACGGCCGGCACGCCTGGCTGCGACTGACGCCCGACACGATCGCCTCCTGGGACTTCAGGAAACTGTCAGCCCTCTGACCCCGCGGCCGTACGCAGCGCGTCGACGGCCGCCCTGATGGACGGCCTGCGGTCGGCGTCGGTGCGCCACACCGCGTACACGTGGCGGCGCATCCTCTGCCGTACGGGGACGAGCGCGACGCCCTCGGGCACGGGCCCCCGGCCGAGCCGGGGGGCGACGCACACACCGAGACCGGCCGCGATGAGCGCCAGTTGGGTGTGGTGTTCGCCCGCGAGGTGGGCGATCCGGGGCTCGAACCCCTTGGCACGCAGGGTGAACACCAGCCAGTCGTGGCAGAACTCCCCCTCGGGCCAGGAGACCCACTCGTCGTCCGCGAACTCCTCCAGGTCCACCTCGTCGCGGTCCGCGAGGGGGTGGCCGGCCGGCATGGCGACATCGGGCACGTCGTCGAGCAGCCGGGCCTGGCTGAGACCGCCGGGCACGGGCAGGCGCTTGTTGCTCCAGTCCAGGACGACCGCGAGATCGAGGTCCCCGCGGATGACCGCGCGGATGCCCAGTTCGGGCTCCAGCTCGCGGGTCCGCACCCGCAGGTCGGGGTGGTCGCCGCGGAGCGCGGCGACGGCGGCGGGGAACAGGCCGCGGGCGGCGGTGGGGAAGGCCCCGAGCCTCACCTCCCCCACGACCTGTCCGCGCTGCGCCTCGATGTCGGACTGCGCCAGCTCCACCTGGGACAGGATGCGCGCGGCGTGGTCGGCGAGGAGCCGGCCGGCGTCGGTCAGGCGCACCCCGCGCCCGTTCTTGGCCAGCAGTTGCTGGCCGACCTCCCGCTCCAGCTTCGCCATCTGCTGGGAGACGGCCGAGGTCGTCACGTGCAGTCCGTCGGCGGCGCCGCTCACGGAACCGTGCCGGGCGAGGGCGTCGAGGGTACGCAGGCGCTCCAGGTTCAACATGTAAGTGATGCTAAGCGAAACGGTCCAACATTTCTCGCTTGTTCTAAGGGGTCGTAGCCGGGATCGTTGAGTACATGACCACCGCTGCCCCGGCTCCGGCATCGTCCGGCCGCGCCCGTCCGTCCCGTCCCTCCGTCGTGACCCGCCGCCGCACCGTCGACTGGCGCATCCGGTTCGCGGTGCTCTCGACGGTCTGGGGTTTCAGCTTCCTCCTGATCAAGGTCGGCACCGGGGCGTACGCGCCGTTCCAGGTCACCTTCGGCAGGCTCTTCTTCGGCACCGCCGTCCTGGCCGTGGCCATGGCGTTCCGGCGGGACCGGCTGCCGCGCGGAGTGCGCACCTGGGGCCACCTCACGGTCGCGGCGTTCCTCCTCAACGCGCTGCCCTTCTCTCTCTTCGCCTACTCCGAGCTGACGATCCCCTCGACGCTCGCGGGCATCTGCAACGCCACGTCGCCGCTGTGGGGCATGGTGCTGTCCCTGGTCGCGCTGTCCGAGGACCGGCCGACCCGGCGGCGGGTGGCGGGACTGGGCATCGGGTTCCTCGGTGTGCTGACGGTCCTCGGCGCCTGGCAGGGCTTCTCGGGCCTCGACGTCCGCGGCACGGCGATGGCGCTGCTCGCCTCCCTCAGCTACCCGGTCGGCTGGATCTACGTGCGCCGCACGCTCGCGGGGTCGAGCCACTCCCATCTGTCGCTCACCGGCGCTCAGCTCGGGCTCGCCACCGTCCAACTGGGCGTTGTCACCCCGCTGTTCACGAGCATGCCGGCCTCGTTCCCGCTCGTTCCGCTGCTCGCCGTCGTCGCACTCGGCGCGCTGGGGACGGGACTTGCGCTGCTGATGCAGTACGGGCTGGTCGCCGAGGTGGGTCCGACCACGGCGCAGATGGTCACGTACTTCATCCCGGTCATCGCCACCGCGGCGGGTGTGACGCTGCTGGGCGAACAGCTCGCCTGGAACACGCCCGTCGGCGCGCTGATCGTGCTGGCGGGGGCAGCACTCACGCAGAGCCGGGGCAGGAGCGCGCGTACCGCCGCGGACGCGGGCCGCGAAGGGGTCTCACCGGCCCCGGCCGGCGTCGCACCGGAACCCGCATCACCGGCCACGCCCGCCGGCGTCGCACCCAAAGCCGCCTCGCCCGCCGCCACCCCCTCTCGCGCCGCTCAGCCGTAACTGCGCGTCGGCACCGGGCCGATCGCCGCGGCCACCGCCTCGGCGATCGGCTCGATGTCCGCCCGCGTGAGCGCGGAGACCGTGATGCGCACGCCCGGCGCCGCGGACATCCGGAACCGGGCCCCAGGTGCCACGGCCCATCCGGCGTTCAGGAGCCGCGTCACCGCACCGGTCTCGTCGGGGACGGGTACCCACACGTTCATCCCGCTGCGCCCGTACGCCGGGACACCACGGCGAGCCAGCGCCCCGATCAGGGCTTCGCGCCGTTCGCCGTACGCGCGGGCCACGGCCGGGGCGTCGACCGCCCCCGACGCCCACAGGTGGGCGACCGCACGCTGCAGCAGCGTGCTGACCCAGCCCGGGCCGAGCCCGAGGCGCCCCAGCACCCGGTCGACGGTGACCGGGTCACCGGTGAGGACCGCGACGCGCAGGTCCGGTCCGTACGCCTTGGCCACCGAGCGCACGAACGCCCAGTGCGTGGTGGCGCCGGCCAGTGGGTGGAGCGGCTGGTCGACGATGGCGTGCCCGTGGTCGTCCTCGACGAGGAGGACGTGCGGGAACCGGCCGAGGACGGACCGCAGTTCCGCCGCCCGCTCGGCCGTCAGGACCGCGCCGGTGGGATTCTGCGCCCGGTCGGTGACGACGACGGCGCGGGCCCCGGCCGCGAGGGCGTGTTCGACGTCGGCGGGGATCGGCCCGTCGTCGTCGAGGCCGACGGGCAGCGCCTTGAGCCCGAGGGCGGGGACCAGGTCGAGCACACTTCCCCACCCCGGATCCTCGACCGCGACCGTGTCTCCGGGCCTCAGGTGGGCGGCCAGCACGCGCTCGATGGCGTCCAGTGCGCCGGAGGTGGCGGCGAGCGACCCGTGGGGGACGCCGTCGGCGTCGAGGCAGGCCCTGGCGAGGCGCGCGAACTCGGCGTCGAGCGGCCCGTCACCGTAGAGCGTCGGGCGCTCCGCGTGATGACGGGCGGCCACGGCCAGCGCCTCGTCGAGCGGCGGCAGGAGGGCGGTGTCGGGATTGCCCGCGCTGAGGTCGCGCACGCCGGGCGGCGCCTCGACCCGGATGGCGTTGCGGGGCGTACTCGCGGGGCGCGGGCGCACTCGGCTCCCCCGGCGGCCGGCGGTCTCGATGACGCCGCGCTCGCGCAGGGTGCGGTAGGCGGCGGCCACGGTATTGGGATTGACCCCGAGGTCGGTCGCCAACTCCCGCATGGGGGGCAGCAGTTGCCCCGGCTGGAGGTCGCCCGCACCCACCGCGCGCTCGACGCTCGCGGCAATCTCCGATGCACGCCGCCCAGTGATCCGATAGTCTCCTAGCACAAAACACATTATGCACTAGTGCAATGGAGTTCCGCAATGTCGCACACCGCCGAGCCGGACACCGCCCCCGCGTACGAGCCGACCGGCCGCACGGTTCCCACGCGGGGCCGGGACCGGGCCTCGTACGACCGCGAGCTCGTCCACTCGATACTCGACAGCGGCTACGTCTGCCACCTCGGCTTCGTCCGGGACGGCGCGCCGGTCGTGCTCCCGACGCTGTACGCGCGCGTCGGCGAGACGCTGTACGTCCACGGTTCGACCGGTTCGCGGCCGCTGCGGATGGCGGGCCAGGAGGACCCGGGCCTGGACGTGTGCCTGACGGTCACCCACATCGACGGCCTGGTGCTGGCCCGCTCCGCCTTCCACCACTCCGTCAACTACCGGTCGGCGGTGATCCACGGCACGGCGTACCAGGTCACCGACGAGGACGAGAAGCGCATGGCCCTCGACGCCCTGGTCGACCACGTGGTCGCGGGCCGCTCCGCGGACTCGCGGCCGGCGAACGCCAAGGAGCTGGCGGCGACGGCCGTGATCCGTGTCGACCTCGCCGAGGTGTCCGCCAAGTCCCGCGCGGGCGGCCCGAACGACGAGCCCGAGGACATGGCGCTCCCGCACTGGGCCGGTGTCCTCCCGGTGGCTCCGGTGTACGGCGCACCCGTCCCGTCGGCGGACCTCGCGGAGTCGGTGGCCCTGCCGGACTACCTGACCGCGCTCGGCTGACCCGCACGGCACGGCGGGAGGGGGCGGGGCCGGGCCGCCCCGCCCCGCCGCTCACACCGTGGCCATCGCCCGCCTGCGGACGGCGGCGACGCGCGCCTCGGCCACCGCGAGCCCGGCCACGGCGGTCAGCAGGAGCAGGGTGCCGACGACCGTCGCCGCCGTCAGGCGCTCGCCGAGCAGTGTCACCGCGATGACGGCCGCGCTGACCGGCTCCAGCAGCATGATCACGGAGACGGTGGCGGCGCGGACCACGGCCGCGCCCGCGAAGTACAGCGCGTACGCGAGCGCCGTGGGAACGGCGGCGACGTAGACGAGCAGCCACACCACGCGGACGGGGTCCGCGGTGTGCGGCAGCAGCCCCTCGGCGAACGCCATGGGCAGCAGGCCGGCCGCGCCGATCGCGAACGCCCACGCCGTCGTCGACAGCGAGTCGCCGCCTCCGCCCTCCCGGCCCAGCCACCGGGTCAGCAGGGTGATCGCCGCGTACCCGGCGGCGGCCAGCACGGCCAGCGCGACGCCGACGGGCCGTACCGTGCCGCCCTCGCCGCCGAGCACCAGCACGCCGAGCCCGGTGAGCGCGCCGGCCACCGCGAGCGTGCCGCCGCGCCCGAGGCGCTCGCCCATGGTGAGCCGGGCGCCGACGGCGATGAGAACGGGGCCGGCGCCGAGCGTGACGACCGTGCCCACGGCGAGACCGGTCGCCTCCACGGCTGCGAAGTACGCGCTCTGGAAGAGGGTCAGGCCGACACCGGTACCGACGATGCGCAGGTATTTCCGCCCGCGGGACTCGGCGACGGCACCGCGCACGGGGGCCGCCGCACGCCTGCGGGCACGTACGGCCAGGACGCCGAGGAGCAGCAGGAGTCCGCCCGCGCAGCGCCAGAAGGACAGGGAGAGAGGACCGAGGTCGCTCACCGCGAAGACGAGGGAGGCCGCCGCGCCGGCGGTGCCCCAGGCGACGCCGGCGAAGACGAGATAGACGAGGCTCCGTCCGACGGGAACGCCGATGGGAGCTGCTGAGGAATTCGACACGTGACTTCTCCGTGTGGAGGACAGGGGATGGGGTCGCTCGGCTCCGTCACGCGGGCAGCGGCGAACCGCTCGGGAGCACCCCGAGCCCGGTCCTCGTCGGGAAACGGCCGCCCGCGCTAAGCGGCAGGCGGCGGAAGTACGGTCGAATGCATGATCGCCACATTACGGCGCAGGGTGTCCTGCGGACAACTCCTCGACGTGCCCGCCGCCGCGGACGGCGTCCCGTCCGCCCTCGGCGACCGGCCCCGACGGCGCCTTGGGCGCCTGCGACTGGGCGATGAACGCACCGATCAGCACCACGGCGCCGCCGGCGATCTGCGGGGCGGACAGGTGCTCGCCGAGCAGCACCCACGCCAGTACGGTCGCGATGACCGCCTCCAGGCAGGCCACGACACCGGCCACCTGCGGGGAGAGCATGCGGACCGAGACGACGCCCGTGACGTAGGCGAGCACGGTCGCGATCAGCACGATCCAGCCGAGCAGCAGCGCCGCGGGCACCTGGGTGCCGTTCATGCCTGCGCTGCCCGCCAGCAGTGACCAGTCCATGCCCCAGGGCCTGGTGACGAGGGTGAGCACGGCCGCGCCGATGAGGAGGCCGTAGGCGATGACGCCGAGCGGGTCGGGCGCGTCGTCGCTGTCGCCGCCCTGGTCGGACAGGACGAAGTAGCCGACCTGGCAGCAGGCCGCGCCGAGCGCGAGCAGCAGACCGAGGGCGTCGAAGCTCAGCCCGGCCCAGACCTCCACGACGCAGGCCAGTCCCGCGGCCGCGAGGACGACGCCCACGACCGCGGCGCGGGTGACCGGACGCCGCTGCACGAAGCGGACCCAGCCGAGCACGAGGGCCGGCGCCAGGTACTCGATGAGGAGCGCGACGCCCACGGGAATGCGGGAGATCGCCGCGAAGTAACAGGCCTGCACGCCCGCGACGGCCAGCAGGCCGAAGCCGGCGAGCAGCGCCGGCCTGCGCAGCACGAGGGCGCGATGACGCCAGGCCAGCGGCAGCATGACGAGGGCGGAGCCCGCCACCCGCAGCCACACCACATGAAGCGGGTCGAGCCCCGCCTCGATCAGCGGCTTGGCCGCGACTCCTGACCCACCGAACGCGAAGGCCGACCCGAGGGCGATGCCCAGGCCGGCGCTTCTTCCCGAAGACGTGCGCATCGGGCCATCATGTCAGCGCGCGTCAGGACCGTCACCCCCGTGACGCATGTCGAGACGCTGCCGCGATCCGCTGGCCGACCTGCACCGGGTCGATGCCCGCACGGCGCAGGACCTCGACCGCGCGGCACTCGGGATCGATGACGACGAGGGCGAGCACGTCGATGCCCCGGGCCCGCAGATCGCCGCGCATCTGCGCCCGGGCCAGGGCGCCCGTCATGACGGCTCCGGCCGACGGAGACCAGCCGGGCACGGCGGCCGCCTGCGCCGGGCGGCGCGCCCCGGAGTCCTCGACCGACCCCTGCCAGCGCAGCCCGTAGCCGATGGTGCGCTGCACGAGGTAGCCCAGGACGCGGGCGACCTGCGCCCCGTCACCGACCGCCGTGCGCGCCTCCGCGTCCGACTCCAGCAGCGAGTGCAGCAGATGGGCCGTGTCGATCTGCCGGTCACCGTCGCGCACCGCCCTGCGGCGCGCGCCCGCGACCACGGAGGCCGGCTCGACAGTGAGCGAGGCCTCGATCTCGCAACGGGCGGTGGCGGGCTGCGGAGGCACCCGCGGCATGGGGCTTTGCACAGGTCCCACCTCATCAGGAGCCGACGGCCGGAGCGTCCCCGCCGGGGAGCATGTGCGCATCCCACGGAGGTCGGGCACCCCCTGCCCGTTTCTCCTCCTTACGGATGAGATCGCGACAACCGCCCCTCCGGCGGCGCGCCGCCTCGTCCCGGCCGGGCAACCCGATCTGACGATCCGTCAGTCTTGAATGTTCACGCCCCCGGAGCTACGTTCCGCGGCACCGTAACCCGACTGGAAGGGGTGGCCGCATGGCCGAGGTCAGCGCGGAGGCACGTATCGAGGCGCCGACGGCGAAGGTCTGGGCCCAGCTGACGGACTTCGCCTCGTACGGCCGCTGGAACGCCACGCACACCAGCTTCCCGAGGGGCGGCCCCGAACCGCTGGAGAGGGGGGCCACGTTCACCGAGAACATGAAGCTGATGGGCTTCCCCGCGGAGGTGACCTGGACGGTCGAGGAGCTGGAGACGGAACGCGTGCTCGCCATCAGGGGCAAGGGGCCGATGTCCGTCGACGTCGGCACCCGCTACGAACTCGTCCCGGACGGCTCGGCGACGACGGTGCGCATCGACGGCGAGTTCACGGGCGCGGCGGTCTCCCTGATGGCCGGCAAGCTGAGGGACTCGGCCACGGCGGCGCTCAACGAGTCGCTGCGCAAACTGGGCGGACTGGTCGCCTGAGCACGTGCGAGGGGCCCCGCGGCGCGGGGCCCCTCGATGCCGGCGGGCGGCTCAGTGCTCGTCGGCGAGGATCAGGTAGAGCTTCTTGCGGGCATCGTTGATGACCGCCACGGCCTTCTGCCGCTGCTCGGCGCTGCCCGTCTTCCAGACCTGGCCGAACGCCTCCATCAGCCCGAAGCCGGCCTGGCGGATCTCGTTGACCGTGTCCCAGTCGACGCCGCGCCCGACCTGCTCCCACGGGGCCTCGGGCCCCGTCTCGGCCTCGGCGCGGCCGGAGTCCGTGAGCGTGAACAGCTTCTTGCCGCCCTCGCTCTCGGAGACGATCAGCCCCTCGTCCTCGAGCAGCTGGAGCGTCGGGTAGACCGAGCCGGGGCTGGGCCTCCACGCCCCGCCGCTGCGCTCGCCGATCTCCTGGATCATCTCGTAGCCGTGCATCGGCCGGTCCCTGAGCAGCGCCAGGATCGAGGCGCGCACATCACCGCGCCGCGCCCTCCCCCGGCCGCCGCCGCGCCCGCGTCCGCCACCGAAGGGTCCGCCGAACGGAGGCCCCCAGGGCCCGAACGCCGCGCGCCGGCCCTCCCATTCACCCCGACCCTGATGGCCGGGCCCGCAGTGCCCACGACCTCGGCCGTGTTCGCCTTCCTGACCGTGTCCATGTGAACGCATCGCTACGCTCCTTCCATCGTTGACCTGTCGCGATGCTTCAACGATATATCGATAACTGGCGCATGGCAATGCCCGTCAGGTCCAGCTCTGTCGGATTGGCCTTGGCCTGCGGCTTTACGCGGGCTCTACGGTCACGGCATGCGGATTCGAATCGTCGACGCCTTCACCGACCGTCCCTTCGCCGGCAACCCCGCCGGAGTCCTGCTGCTCGACTCCGGCGGATTCCCCGACGACGCATGGCTCCAGGACGTGGCCGAGGAGGTGAATCTCTCCGAGACCGCCTTCGCCCACCCGCTGCCCGGCGGGGGCGAGGCCGACTGGGCGCTGCGCTGGTTCACGCCGGTCGCCGAGGTCGACATGTGCGGACACGCCACCCTCGCCACCGCCCACGTCCTGCACAGCACCGGCACCGCGAGCGGCACCGTGCGCTTCAGCGCACGCTGCGGCATCCTGACCGCGACCGCCCACGAGGACGGAGCCATCACGCTCGACTTCCCCACCGCGCCGCTCACCCCCGTCCCCGTTCCCGACGGCGTCGCCAAGGCACTCGGCGCCGAGGTCCTGTCCGCACACGACACCGGCGAACACGTCGGCGACCTGCTGGTGGAGCTGTCCGACGAGGCGACGGTCCGCTCCCTGACCCCGGACTTCGCGGCCCTGGTGACGCACTCCGGGCGGGGCGTCATCGCGACCGCGGCCGCCGCGGACCCGTCGGCGGGATACGACTTCGTGTCGCGCGGCTTCTTCCCCCGCCTCGGCATCGACGAGGACCCGGTCACGGGCAGCGCGCACACCGCGCTCGCACCGTTCTGGTCCGCACGCAAGGGCCGCGACGAACTGACCGGCTTGCAGGCGTCCGCCCGTTCCGGCCTGGTCCGCACCGCGCTCCGCGGCGAGCGCACACTGCTCACCGGCCGTGCCGTGACCGTCATCGACGGGGAGCTGCTGACGGCGCCCTGACCCGACGCGGGGGCGTGCGGCCGGTGCCGTACGCCCCCCGGGTCAGCAGCTCTCGCTGCCTGTCGGCGTGGGCAGCCAGCACACGTGGCCGGCCAGCAGCCCGTAGCCCACGAACGCCACGATGTCGAGCAGCGCGTGGGCCACCACCAAAGGCCCGACCCGGCCCCAGCGGCGGTACAGGAGCACGAAGACCACACCCATCACCATGTTGCCGACGAACCCGCCGACCCCCTGGTAGAGGTGGTACGAGCCGCGCAGCAGCGAACTCGCCACCAGCGCCGCCGTCGGCGTCCATCCCAACTGCCCGAGCCGGCGCAGCAGATAGCCGACGACGATCACTTCCTCCAAAACGGAGTTCTGGATCGCCGACAGGACCAGCACCGGGTACTTCCACCAGACGTCCGGCAGCGATTCCGGTACGACGGTGAGATTGAACCCGGCCGCGCGCGCCACGAGGTAGAAGGCCAGTCCGGCGCTTCCGATACCCGCCGCCACGAGTGCGCCCCTGCCCAGGTCCGACCACGGGCGGCTCCGGTCGAAGCCGATCGCCCCGAGTCCGGCACGCTCCCGGAGCAGGAAGTGCGCGACGAGCAGCACGGGCACCAGAGCGGTGGTGATGCCGAAGAGCTGCCAGGCGAGATCGAGCCACGGCCGCCCCGGTGCGGCCGACTGGTTCAGCATCGCGGCCTGGTCCTTGAGCCCCCCTGGCTTCGTCAGCGATCCGACGAAGCTGATCAGGGACGAGACCGCGCTCGCGCCCAGCGACAGCGCGAGGACCAGCACCGTCTCGGACCGCAAGATCTTCCGCGACGCGCCCTCGTGGGGAAGAGATCCGGTCACGCCTCCGGGCTCCGCCTGCACAACTGCCTCCAGTTCGCCAATCCCGTCTCGTCCCCGTCCCCGCCCCGCTAATGTCTCGAATGCAGGTACGAAGATCGCGCGCGACAGGCCGGGGGACACACGTCATCACGATGACGCGGTCCCCTTTTTCCTTGCACACCGGCACAAGGAGGGGCACCACCGCATGGGACACCACAGCTTGCCCGACGCCGAGGCGACGGAGGGAGGCAGGTCCCGTCCACGCGTGCGCCGTCGTACGACCGTCGTCGCCACCGCTCTCGTGCTCGGCGTCGCAGCCGGGAGCGGGGCGGCCGTGCAGAGCGGGCTGCTCTCCTTCGCGGGTTCCTGCCGGGACTCCGCCGTCAGGATCGATGTGGCCGCGTCCCCGGACATCGCCCCCGTGGTCGAGGAGATCGCCGCACGGGCCCGCGACGAGGGCATCAGGTCCGACGGCCAGTGCATGGACGTGCACGTCGTCTCCCGCGAGAACCACGAGGTGGCGGACCTGCTCGCGACGGGGTCGAACAGCCCCGACTACGAGGTCTGGCTTCCGGACTCCGAGGTCTGGGCCGAACGCGTCCGCAGCACAGGCGACGGCGTACCGCTCACGCCCGCCGGCAACGTCGCCCGCACACCCGTGACCCTGGCCACCGTGCCGTCGGCCGGCGCACAACTGGGCTGGCCGCACAAGACGTACACCTGGTCCGAGCTCACGGACGCCGCGACGGCGACGGACGACGTCCGCCTCGGCTCGGCCGATCCGGCCCGCAGCGCCACCGGGCTGCTCGCGCTCACGAGCGTGTCCCGCTCCGCGCAGCGAACGGACCCGGAGGCGGACACCGGCGTCGCGGCGACGGCCAGGCTGCTGTCCCAGCGGGTGTCGGCCACGGACACGGAGGCCGCGAGCACCCTGGCACGAGCGGACGCGGGCGAGGCCGCCGGCGATCCGGCCCGCAACCAGGCCGTGTTCCTCACGGAGCAGGCCGCCTTCGCGTACAACGCGTCGGCCGGCGAAGGCATCCCCGACCTGCGGCTGTTCTATCCCGAGGACGGCAGCCCGATGCTGGACTACCCCTACGAACTCGTCGACGAGACCGACCTGTCCACTGACGAGAGCCGGGCTGCCACCCGCTTCATGGCGCTGCTGGACGAGCCGCGCTCGCGCACGGCGCTCGCGCGGCAGGGGTTCCGGGTGCCGGACAGGCCCGCGGACGCGGGGCTGGTCCGCGCGGCGGGCGGCCGGGCTCCGCAGCCGTTCGCGGCCGAGGGCACGGCGGCCGAGCCCCTCCCGGCGGACGCGGTCCAGCAGACGCTCGGCATGTGGACCATCACCGTGCAGAGCGCCCGGCTCACGACGGTCGTCGACGTCTCGGGGTCGATGCAGACGCCGGTGCCGGGGCGGGGCGGCCGGACCCGGATCGACGTCACCAGGGCGGCACTGCAGAAGGCGCTCGACCAGTTCACGTCCAAGGACGAGATGGGGCTGTGGGAGTTCGCGACGGGGCTCGACGGCCCGAACGACTACCGCGAGGTCGTGCCCACGGACCCGCTCGGTCCGGCGGGAAGGCCGGGCACACAGCGCGCCCGGCTCTCCGAGGCCTTCGCCGGCCTCGCCGCCGTCCCCAACGGGGCGACCGGCCTGTACGACACCACGCTCGCGGTCTACAGGAAGGCCCAGGACACGTATGTGAAGGACAAGTTCAACGCGCTCGTGGTGCTCACCGACGGCTCGAACCAGGACCGGTTCAGCATCACGCGCAGCAACCTGGTCTCCGAGCTGAACCAGCTGAGCAATCCCAACACCCCGGTCCCCATGATCGCCATCGCCATCGGCGCGGAGGCGGACCTGCAGGAGCTGGACGAGATCGCCAGGGCGACGGGCGGCATGGGCTACGAGGTCAGCGACCCCGCGGACATCACGGCGGTGATCCTCAAGGCGATCATGGCAGTGGCGCAGAAGGACGGCACGGCCGACTGACGCCGGGCAGGCTCACGAGCCCGCGCCGGGGAATCCCACCGGCCAGGTGTGCACCGGCTCCCCCGCGCGCATCAGCTCGCAGTAGCGGCGCGTGGTCGCCGCGAGCGCCGCGTCCCGTTCGAGTCCGGCCTCCAGTGCCCGGTGGAAGGTGTCCGCCTGCCACGAGGCGCCGTTCGTGCGCCGCCTGCACCGTTCCTCGATGATGCCGAGGTACCGGTCGCGGTCGGCGGGCTCGATGTTCCACGCGTCGAGACCGGCCGCGGCGAGCGGGAGCAGTTCGTCGCGCACGAGCTTGGTGACGGGCACGCGGGTGACGCCTCCGCCGCGGCCGGGGCGCGGCCACAGCAGTTCGGCGTCGATGCCGTGCCGGCAGGCGGCCTCGAAGTTCTCATGGGCGGCCGCGAAGGGCAGCCGGGTCCACACGGGCCGCGTCTCCTCGGCCAGTGCCCGCACCAGTCCGTAGTAGAAGGCCGCGTTCGCGACGACGTCGGCGACGGTGGGGCCGGCGGGCAGGACGCGGTTCTCCACACGCAGGTGCGGCACGCCGTCGACGACGGCGTACACCGGCCTGTTCCACCGGTACACGGTGCCGTTGTGCAGGACGAGCTCCTGGAGACGGGGGACCCCGCCGTCGTCGAGCACCCGCAGGGGGTCCTCGTCGTCGCAGATCGGCAGCAACGCGGGGAAATAGCGCAGGTTCTCCTCGAAGAGGTCGTACGCGGAGTTCACCCAGCGCTCGCCGAACCACGTGCGCGGCCGCACTCCCTGCGCCTGGAGTTCGGGCGGACGGGTGTCGGTGGCCTGCTGGAACAGCGGCGGCCGCGACTCGCGCCACAGCTCCCTGCCGAACAGGAAGGGCGAGTTGGCGCCGACGGCGACCTGGACGGCCGCGACAGCCTGCGCCGCGTTCCACACATCGGCGAACCGGGCGGGTGTCACCTGCAGGTGCAGCTGGACCGACGTGCAGGCCGATTCCGGGGCTATCGACGACGAGGTGCAGGTCAGCCTCTCGACGCCCTCGATGTCGAGCGTGAACTCCTCGCCCCGTGCGGCGACGATCTGATCGTTGAGCAGGGTGTAGCGGTCGACGTCGGAGAGATTGGCGGAGATGAGATCCTGCTGCCGCAAGGTGGGCAGAATTCCGATCATCACCAGCCCGGAGCCCACTTCAGCGGCCCTGCGGTCGGCATATCCCAGACCGGTCCGCAACTCCTCTGCCAACTGATCGAAAACGTGCCCGTCCAGCCGGTGCGGGACGATGTTCACTTCCAGATTGAACATTCCCAGTTCGGTCTGGAAATCAGGACTCGAGATGCGGGAGAGTACTTCCGCATTCATCATCCTCGGCACCCCGTCCGCATCCGCGAGATTCAGCTCTATCTCCAGCCCCATGAGATTCCTGGGCCGGTCGAACCTCTTCTCCGCCAGCAGCCGCCCCAGTCCCGCGAGGCACTGCTGGAGCTTGCGCCGGTACCGTTGACGATCGGACAGGTCGAACCCGCCTGCCACGATCTTCTCCCCCATCGAAGCGTCCCTCCTCGAGTGGGCAGCCACGCAGCGTGGGCCGCTCGCGTCACGGACGATAATGCCCAGACTCTTTGATCCGTAACGCCCGCGCGGCAGGTCCGCTCCGGATAGGCTGGAGCAGGTACGCACGGGGCACATTCACCGGGCACTTCCCGCGGTGTGTTGCGACGGTCACTTTCCGGATCCGGGCCGGGGCAGAAACACCGTACGGATTCGGCCTACCACGCCGCGAAGGAAACCGCAGGCCACGTCCCCGCTCCCCGGAGAACACGCCGGAAACCCACGCCCGGACGGTCCGGTATTCACCTTGCGAAAAATCTTCGCGACGGCTAGCGGAAACAATCAATGAACACGGGTCGTATAAACTCTGCGGATGGGCCGGGATTCGGCGCCAGGTGGTCTTTCCGGCCCCGCGCGGCCCGTACGCCGACAGTGCCGTCTGCATCTCCCCGCATCACCGTGTCTCTTGAGTGAGAGGCGACCCATCATGCCGCTGCATGTTCCCCCGGCCCCCGCGCCCGCCCTGCGCAGCGTTCTCGCAGCACTCGGTTCCCCCACGGCCGTCCGTGAGGCGCCGACCCCCGCTCTGCGGTCCGTCCAGGGACCTCTGAGCCCCGAACTGCCGCTTCCGGTCCACGTCCTGGACCGTGTCGTCCCGACCGCCGGGGCCCCGTACACCCGGCTCACCGGCTGGCGTTTCCTGATCCGCAACGGCGATCGCGCGGTCGCCGCGGCGGACACCAGGCTGACGCCGAACGGCTGGGCCTTCTCCCACTTCTTCGAGGGGCCCTATCTCGGTTCCACGGAACGTGCGCTGCGCCAGGCAGAGGCGATGGGAGGACCTTTCCAGCCGCGGCTGCTGTCCGTACCGGAGCTGTACATGCTCACGCTCTGGCTGCACCGCGACATCAAGGCCGACGCGTCCGCCGGCACTCCTCAGCCGACCGACGTTCTGGTGCCGCTGGCACCGGCCCCGCCCGGCATCGCGGCTCACCGGCCGCACCAGGTCGCCGATCTACTGCCCGTGCTGACCCTGCGGCTGACACCGCAGCCCCTGCTCGACTCACCGGCCGCCTGACCCGGCACGCCTCCCGTACGCCCCGCGACCGGCCGGTCGCGGGGCGTACTGCTGAGCAGCGCATGGCCCGGCCGGACTAGCCCTGCCGGGTCACTGCGAACCACCCGAAAGGACAGGCGGGTTGTGCTGAACCGCTCGCGCGGGTGATGCGTCATGAATCAGTAGGAAGAGCTGCTGTGAAATCCCTGCGGAACGACGCCCGTGGGGGAACACTGGGACCGACCGACAGATACGGGGGCGGCCATGAACAGCTCATCGAGCCGCAGGACATTCACCACATCGCAGCGAAAGAACCCATCCATGTGCCAGCACAAGCCAGCCTGCCCCACGCCCGACTCAGCCGACCGGGAGGCGGCACGCCTGGTGGCGCACCACCCGGAGCAGGGCTGGAGCCTCCTGTGCAACGGTGTGCTCCTCTTCGAGGACACCGGCGAACTGCTGCCCGACGGGCAGATCATCGCCCCGCACCGGCCGAGTGAGACCGGCCAGGTGATGACGGCCGCCTAGCCGGTCACCGACACGAACAGGGGCCGGCCGGAGAGTCCTCCGTACCGGCCCCGATCCATGTGCGCGGGACGTCAGTTGTCGTACTCGTCCAGCGGCGGGCAGGAGCAGACCAGGTTGCGGTCGCCGAATGCGCCGTCGATACGGCGGACCGGCGGCCAGTACTTGTCCGCAGCGCTCACACCCGCCGGGAAGACCGCCTCGTCACGGCTGTAGGCGTGGTTCCACTCGCCACCGAGCGCCGCCGCGGTGTGCGGGGCGTTGCACAGCGGGTTGTCGTCCGCGGGCCACTGGCCCGACGCCACCTTCTCGATCTCGGCACGGATCGCGATCATCGTGTCGCAGAAGCGGTCGAGCTCGGCCAGGTCCTCGCTCTCCGTCGGCTCGATCATCAGCGTGCCGGCCACCGGGAACGACATGGTCGGCGCGTGGAAGCCGTAGTCGATCAGACGCTTGGCGATGTCGTCGACGCTCACACCGGTCGCCTTGGACAGCGGCCGCAGGTCCACGATGCACTCGTGGGCGACCAGACCCGCGGGGCCCGTGTACAGCACCGGGTAGTGCGGCTCCAGGCGCCTGGCGATGTAGTTCGCCGCGAGAACGGCCACCTGCGTGGCCCGCTTGAGACCCTCGCCGCCCATCAGACGGACGTAGGCCCAGGAGATGGGCAGGATGCCCGCCGAGCCCCACGGGGCGGCCGAGATCGGGCCGACGCCGGTCTCGGGGCCCGCGGACGGCTGCAGCGGGTGGTTCGGCAGGTACGGCGCGAGGTGCGCCCGCACGCCGACCGGGCCGACGCCCGGACCACCGCCGCCGTGCGGGATGCAGAAGGTCTTGTGCAGGTTCAGGTGCGAGACGTCGCCGCCGAACCTGCCCGGCTTGGCGAGGCCGACCAGTGCGTTGAGGTTGGCGCCGTCCACGTAGACCTGGCCACCCGCGTCGTGCACCTGGGCGCAGATGTCGGCCACGTGCTCCTCGAACACGCCGTGCGTCGACGGGTAGGTGATCATCAGCACGGAGAGCTGGTCGCGGTACTGCTCGATCTTGGCGCGCAGGTCCTCGACGTCCACCTCGCCGTCGTCGGCGGTCTTCACGACGACGACCTTCATGCCGGCCATCACGGCGCTGGCGGCGTTGGTGCCGTGCGCGGAGGACGGGATCAGGCACACGGTGCGCTGCTCGTCGCCGTTGGCGCGGTGGTACGCGCGCACGGCGAGCAGACCGGCCAGCTCGCCCTGGGACCCGGCGTTGGGCTGGATCGAGACCTTGTCGTAGCCGGTGACCTCGGCGAGACGCTCCTCCAGCTCGTGGATGAGCGTCAGGTAGCCCTCGGCCTGCTCGACGGGCGCGAAGGGGTGGATCTGGCCGAACTCCGGCCAGGTGACCGGCTCCATCTCCGTCGTCGCGTTCAGCTTCATCGTGCAGGAGCCGAGCGGGATCATGCCGCGGTCCAGCGCGTAGTCGCGGTCGGCGAGCCTGCGCAGGTAGCGCAGCATCGCGGTCTCGGAGCGGTGCTGGTGGAAGACCGGGTGGGTCAGGTAGGCGTCGGAGCGCAGCAGCGCGGCCGGCAGGCCGTCGGTGCTCGCCGCGTCCAGCGCCTCGACGTCGCCCTGGACCCCGAAGGCGGACCACACGGCCGTCAGCTGGTCACGGCCGGTGGTCTCGTCACAGGCGACGGAGACGTGGTCGGCGTCCACGAGGTGCAGGTTGACGCCGCCCTCACGCGCGGCCGCGACGACGTCGGCGGCCTTGCCGGGCACGCGCAGCGTGAGCGTGTCGAAGAAGGTGCCGTGCACGACCTCGACGCCGCCGGCCCGCAGCCCGTCGGCCAGGACGGTGGCGTAGCGGTGGGTGCGCTCCGCGATGGCGCGCAGACCGTCGGGGCCGTGGTAGACGGCGTACATGCCCGCCATGACGGCGAGCAGCACCTGAGCGGTGCAGATGTTGCTGGTGGCCTTCTCACGGCGGATGTGCTGCTCACGGGTCTGGAGCGCGAGCCGGTAGGCCTTGTTGCCGTCCGCGTCCACGGAGACGCCGACGAGGCGCCCGGGCAGGCTGCGGGCGAACGTGTCGCGCACCGCCATGTAGCCCGCGTGCGGGCCGCCGAAGCCCATCGGGACGCCGAAGCGCTGGGTCGTGCCGACGGCGATGTCCGCGCCGAGCGCGCCGGGCGAGGTCAGCAGGGTGAGCGCCAGCAGGTCGGCGGCGACGGTGACGATCGCGCCGATCCCGTGCGCCTGCTCGATGACCGGCTTCAGGTCCCGTACGGCACCGGAGGCGCCCGGGTACTGGAGCAGCACGCCGAAGACGCCGCGCTCGGCGATCTCGGCGGGGATGCCCTCGCTGAGGTCGGCGGTGACGACCTCGACGCCGGTGGGCTCGGCGCGGGTCTCGATCACGGCGATGGTCTGCGGCAGGACGTCGGCGTCGACGAGGAAGACGCCGTTCTTGACCTTGCCGACCCGGCGGGCGAGCGACATGGCCTCGGCGGCCGCGGTGCCCTCGTCCAGCAGGGAGGCGCCGGAGGTGGGCAGGCCGGTGAGGTCGGCGACGACGGTCTGGAAGTTCAGGAGGGCCTCGAGCCGTCCCTGGGAGATCTCCGGCTGGTAGGGCGTGTAGGCGGTGTACCAGGCCGGGTTCTCCATGACGTTGCGCAGGATGACCGGCGGCGTGAAGGTGCCGTAGTAGCCGAGGCCGATCATGGGCGCGAGCACCTGGTTGCGGTCGGCGAGCGAACGCAGCTCGGCGAGGACGTCGGCCTCGGTGCGGGCGTCGGGGAGGTTCAGCGCCTCGGCGCTCTTGATCACATCCGGCACCGCCGCGGCGGTCAGCTCGTCGAGCGATCCGTACCCCACCTGCGCGAGCATCTTCGCCTGGGCAGCGGCGTCGGGGCCGATGTGTCGCTGCTCGAAGGGTGTGCCTCGCTCCAGCTGGGAGAGCGGAATGCGGTTGGTGGTCATGTGGGAGGCCTCCTGGTCTTATGCGACCTGCGAGGGGCACCGCGGCGCGGATGCCCGGACGGCCTCCCCCTCTGTCATCTCGAACCTGAGAGCTTCACCGGGCGCCATGGCTCGACGCGCCGGCTTTCACCGTCGGTGAGAGCGGATGCCGTCCGACGCCCGCCCTGCTTTCCAGAGTGACCTCGTCCGTGCGGTACAGGGGCCTGAGAGATTCCGGGGAGGATTTGCTCCTTCGGCGCCGCCGGTGGGATCACCGGTGGACTCTCCCGCACAGGGTCAACAGCCGATTGCCAGGGTACCAGCGCGTTCCTATGACGAACCTTCAAGTGGCCGTCACCCGAGATGTGCACTTTTGTAGTGACTGTAGAGCAGTGCGACCCATTGGAGGGACCGTGCAGACCGATATCGATCCGCGCAGCCTCATAGGCCGTAAGGCGTTCGACCGCGACGGCCACAAGATCGGCACCGTCGACGAGGTCTACCTGGACGACGCCACGGGCGAGCCCGAGTGGGCCGCCGTACGCACGGGACTGTTCAGCCGGGACGCCTTCGTGCCCCTGGAGCCGAGCGAAGTCGTCGACAACGCACTCCACGTCCCCTACGAGCGCGCCCTGATCAAGGACGCACCCGACTTCGGTGTCGGCCGCCATCTCTCCCCGGAGCAGGAGCTTCAGCTCTACCACCACTACGGACTCGACCTCTCCGCTCCTCCGACGCCTGCCCCGTCCGCCGGTGACCGCTCCTTCGGCAAGGTCACGGGCCAGGAGGACTGAACGCCGCCTCCCCTCCCACCTGCGCCCTCTCCGGGCCTGCCACGAGCCGCGACATCCCGCATCGACGCCGTGCCGCCGTGACCCGTCAGGAGCACCGGCACCGGTACCTCCCGAAGCCCCCTCAGCCCCCCGCCGGGCAGCCCGCGAGCCATGGCACTCCTACGCGAGCGCCCGCACCGCCCTGCCCGGTGAGTGCCCTCCGCTCCCGGGGAGCCCCGCGATCCGCGGAGCTCCCCGGCCGTCACGCGCTCGGCGCGACCGGGTGCTCGTCGCCGCCCCGACCTGACGCGCTCCCCTCCGCCGGTCCCGGGGAAGGCTCACCCGGTGCCTCAGGCCCCGGCCGAGCGATCACGTGAAGGGGCCCACCGCCCGCCCCACCCGAATCGGCCGCGTCTCTTCCGGGCCCCTCGGCCCCCGCCTCCCCCGAGGCGACCGCCTCCGGCTCCCCCGGGGCAGCCGTCTCCTCCCCCGACGCCTCGGTCCGCGAAGAGACCGCCGGTACCAGCGGCAGCGGGTCCGACGGCTGGAGGTCCTCGTCGTCCACACGGAACGTGCGCACCCGGCCCGGCGGCGACCCCGGCTCCTCGAAGCGCACGGTCACGCGCCCCACGCCACTGCCCTGCACCCAGCCCGCCCCGTACACGGCATGCCGGACGTCCTGCCCTGCGGACCAGTGCCGAGCGGAGGGCCCGGCCGGCCCGGGCTCCACCGGCGCCTCCTCGCGCTCGGCCCCTTCCGGCGGCTCACCGGCCTCGCCCGACGACGCGGCCGAGGCCGCGGCCTCCTCGGCCGCGGCCTGCGCGAAAAGGTCCTCCTGCGTGTAGTCGGCCAGCCCCGTGACCCCGACCCCGAGCAGCCGGACGCCGCCCGTGGTGTCCACGGACTCCAGCAGGCGGCCTGCGGCCTCGCGCACCACGGCCGGGTCGTCGGTCGGCCCCCTGAGCGTCTCCGAGCGCGTGAGCGTGGAGAAGTCGTAGCGCCGGACCTTGAGGACGATCGTCCGGCCGGAGTGCCTGCCCGCCCGCAGCCGCTGCACACAGCGCTCGGCGAGCCGCTCCACCTCGATCCGCACCCGCACCCGGTCGTGCAGGTCCACGTCGAAGGTGTCCTCCACCGACACCGACTTCGCGTCCCGCTCGGCGACCACGGGCCGGTCGTCGTGCCCGAGCGCCATCCGGAACAGCGCGGTGCCGTGTGCCCTGCCCAGCAGGCGTACGAGCTCGTCCTCGCCCGCCTCCGCGAGGTCGGCGACCGTGGTCATCCCCGCCCGTCGGAGATGTTCGCCCGTGGCGGGACCGACGCCGGGCAGTGTCCGCACGGACAGGGGCCCGAGCAGCTCTCTTTCGGAGCCGGGCTCTATGAGGACGAGTCCGTCCGGCTTCGCCTGCTCGGAGGCGATCTTGGCCAGCATCTTGGAGCCGGCCAGGCCGACGGACGCGGTCAGCCCCGTCACCGCCCGGATGTCGGCCCGCAGCCGCTCTCCCGTCGCACGGGCCGAGGCCGAGTCGTCGGCGGCACCGCCGGCCTCCAGGTCGACGAAGGCCTCGTCCAGGCTGAGCGGCTCCATGAGCGGCGACAGCCGCCCCAGCAGCTCCATGACCTGCTCGCTGACCGAGCGGTAGAGGGTGAATCGGGGCACGAGGTACGCCGCGTTCGGTGCGAGCCGTCTGGCCTGCGCCATCGGCATCGCCGAGTGCACGCCGAAACGCCTCGCCTCGTACGACGCGGTGGCGACCACTCCGCGCGGCCCCAGCCCCCCGACCACCACGGCCTTCCCGCGCAACGAAGGCTTCGCCGCCTGCTCGGCGGCGGCGTAGAAGGCATCCATGTCCAGATGCAGGATCGTCGGCGCGGATCTCACACCATCGATGCTGCCCTACGCCACTGACAACGTCGCCGCACGAGCAGCGCGACGACGCCTGTCCGTCCCGGTCCGCCGGACCGCCGCATCACCCCGCGCGGTCGCGCCTGCGCCTCGCCAGCTCGTCGGCGGGGTTGTTGCCGATCAGGGTCTCGCCCGTGTCGACGCGTTCTCCGTGCAACTGCGACAGGGCCGTCTCGACGTCCCGCCACACGACGCCCACCGCGATCCCGAAGACGCCCTGACCGCCCTGGAGCAGGTCGACGACCTCGTCGGGCGACGAGCACTCGTACACCGTCGCCCCGTCGCTCATCAGCGTCATCCGCTCGAGGTCGCGAAAGCCCCGGGCACGCAGATGCTGGACGGCGGCGCGGATGTTCTGCAGCGCGACGCCGGTGTCCAGGAACCGCTTCACGATCTTGAGGACGACCACGTCCCGGAAGCTGTAGAGCCGCTGGGTGCCGGATCCGTACGCCGGCCGCACGCTCGGCTCCACCAGGCCCGTACGCGCCCAGTAGTCGAGCTGCCGATAGGTGATCCCCGCCGCCGCGCACGCGGTCGGTCCGCGGTATCCGATGGTGTCCGCCGAGGGATCGGCCGCGCTGTCGTGCAGCGGATACGGCCCGCCTTCCACCGGACTGATTCCGGGGCCGCCCCCAGCCGTACTGTCGCCGCTGCTTCTCACGCCGACCTCCGTCCTTGACCTGCCACCTCGAAGGTAGGGAGTCACCAGGGGTGCGTCAACGATCGCCACACTCGGCACGCCGAGTGATAATCACCCTGAGAGTGGTTTCTCGTGCCCCGATCCGGGGAAAGGCTACTCGAATGCGCCGATGCCGTACGGTCGGGTGCTCACCGCCCGTGACGGCCTCACTGGCTGCTGGAACCGAAGTCCTCGGGCGAGATCTGGTCGAGGAACTCGCGGAACTTCTCCACCTCGTCCTCCTGCTCGTCCGGGATGGCGATCCCCGCGTCGTCGAGCACACCGTCACTGCCGTAGATCGGGGTCCCCGTGCGCAGGGCGAGCGCTATGGCGTCGGACGGCCTGGCGCTCACCTCGACACCGCTGGCGAAGACCAGTTCCGCGTAGAACACGCCCTCGCGCAGGTCGGTGATGCGGACCTCGGTGAGCTCCTGGCCCACCGCATCGAGGACGTCCTTGAACAGGTCGTGCGTCAAGGGTCTGGCGGGGGCCATCCCCTGCTGCGCGAAGGCGATCGCGGTCGCCTCCCCCGGTCCGATCCAGATGGGGAGGTACCGATCGCCTCCCACTTCACGCAGGAGCACGATCGGTTGGTTCGAGGGCATTTCGACCCGGACACCCACAACGTCGAGCTCGTTCACACAGCAACCCTAGGACGTGCGGACGAGGTTTGGGTAGTCGGGCTGGGCCAAGATCAGTGGAGCCGCACTCCGAGAGCGCTCTGGACCAGGGCAGCGTGCAGTCTCACGGACAGCGCGGCCAGCTCTCTCGTGGTGGCCTCCGCATGCGCTCTCGTCTGCGGATTACGGTGTCTGCGCAGCGGTGCGACGATCTGTTCGACCAGCCCGGCGTCCCGGTCGGCGGACGCCTTCATCGCCCGCAGATGGCGCGGCTCGAGCCCGAATCTGCCGAGCTCGCAGACGAGCCTGGCCACCGTCACCGACTCGGCGTCGTAACCGCCGCTCGCGTCGGCCGTGAGCAGCCCGTACGACTCCCACTCGGCCAGATCCTCCTCGGCCACCTCGGCGGCGGCCAGGAGCTCGGCCCGGCCGAGCCGCCGGGCGGTACGGCGGCCGCTCTCGGCCCCCTCACCGCCCTCGAACAGCTCGCGCTGCGCCCCCTGGACGGGCAGCTGGATCTGCTCGCCCCGCTCGAGGGCGTCCAGCTGCTCACGGATGACCTTGAGGGGGAGGTAGTGGTCGCGCTGCATGCGCAGGACGAGGGCCAGGCGCTCGACGTCCTGGGCACTGAACTTGCGGTACCCGGACGGGGACCGGCTCGGCTCGACGAGCCCCTCGGCCTCCAGGAAACGGATCTTGGAGATCGTCACCTCGGGGAACTCGTCGCGCAGCCGAGCCAGCACCGCGCCGATGCTCATCAGCCGGTCGCCCGGGCCGGCAGCGCCGTGTCCGGCACCGCCCGTCGGTGTACGCAGCATGTACCTTCCCTGTGGGAGTCCCCCCGGCGGAGCGGGGGGAACGGTCACACGCCCCGCTGGCTCGCGTAGAACACCAGCCGGTACTTGCCGATCTGGACCTCGTCACCGTTCGCCAGGACCACCGAGTCGATCCGCTCGCGGTTCACGTACGTGCCGTTGAGGCTGCCGACGTCGGAGACGCTGAAACTGCCGTCCGGACCTCGGCGGAACTCCACATGGCGGCGCGAGACCGTCACGTCGTCGAGGAAGATGTCGCTCTGCGGGTGCCGCCCCGCGGTCGTCAGGTCGCCGTCCAGCAGGAAGCGGCTGCCCGAGTTCGGACCGCGGCGCACCACCAGGAGGGCGGAGCCGAGCGGCAGGGCGTCGACCGCCGCCTGAGCCTCGGGCGACAGCGAGGGCAGGGCGGTCTGCCCGGTGACCTCGGAGTCGTACGCCTCGATCCCGGAGATCGAGATGGTCGACGTCGTCTCGGAGGCGCGCTCGGCCGGAGCACCACCGCGAAGCGGCGCACCGCAGTTGGAGCAGAACCGACCGGCCTCGGTGTTCCGGTGGCCGCACCTCGTACAAACCGGCAGACCCGCCATGGAGGGATCCTCCTGCCGCGGTTGTCCCGCGTGGGGATTGGTCGCATACGGATCGGGGGCAAACCCTCCACCCGTACTTGAGGTTGATGGTTCCCCGAAACCTATGCGCCCGGCACCGGCAGGGTCAACAGACGACGCGCCCTGTCCGCCCGAATTGTCGCCACCGGCGACCTCGTCGCGGAACAGCGGCCGCTCGGCGCCCTGCTCCTCGCTCTGGCCGTGGCGCGGCGCGCGATGACGGGCGTTGCCGTCCTCACGTGCGCTCTTGCCGAACAACTTCCCAAACAACTTCACGGGCGTTTCCCCTTGACCGAAATAGACCCGCCCGTGGGGCAGGACGAACCCTGTACCAACACACCTGCCGACCCGGACATCTTCACAACGTCCGTGACCACCGGACAGTTTCCACCACGCACCGCTGATCCGGTGCGTCGCCCCCCTGCAATCCTCCGCCCTGCCCCGGCAGACCTCATGCTCCCCCGTTTCACTGCGATGACGACCGAGCGTAGTCAGGCCGCTCCGCCGGTCGCAAGGCGTCGACGATGATCTTCTCCGAACGCTCCACGGTCGCCGTGGCCTGCTCCTTCTCCAGCGTCTGCACCACACCACCGGGGATGTTCAGCGCGGGCTCCAGGTCCTGCGGCTTGCCGATGACCTTGAAGGTGTACGGCGGGCTGACGCGCTTGCCGTCGACCTCTATGTCGCCCGCCGTGCCGGAGAAGAACGTGTCCGCGACGACCCGGACCCCGTTGACCTGGATCGCCTCCGCGCCGGCGGCCCGCAGCTCCTGGATCGCGTCGAGGAGCATGTCGGGCTCCACCGTGCCCGCCGGATCCCCGATGGTCAGCGTGATGCCAGGACCCTGCGCGGCCACCGTGCCGGCGAGGATCCCGAGCTGCTGCTCCTTCTGGAGCGTCTGCTTGCGCGCCTCCTCGGCCTGGTCGGAGCTGTTCTCCAGCTCGGTGCGCTGGTCCTCCAGGCGCTGCTTCTCGTCCTCCAGGCGCTGCGACCGGTTGTCGAGCTCGTCGAGGATGCGCACCAGGTCCTCCTGGCGCGCCCCGCGCAACGCGCTCTCGTCGCTGTTCGAACGCACCTGGATGGCCAGGCCCAGACCGAGTACGAACAGCAGCAGCGCGACGATGAGTTGGGCGCGCGTCACCCGAGGCGGCCATACGGCGGCACTCAGCCGCTGCCGTCCCGTCTGCGAGGGACCCTCGTCCGCGGGCGACTCCGGCTGCTGCGCCGGCGGCGGGGCGAGCGGCGGCAGCGGCTCGCGCCTGGGCTCCGGCGAGCTGCGGTGGGGCTTCTCTTCGCTGTTCATGTTCGTCACGCCCGGAAGACATGCCGGCGGATCGCGGCGGCGTTGGAGAAGATCCGGATACCGAGGACGACGACCACGCCGGTGGACAACTGCGCACCGACGCCGAGCTTGTCGCCGAGAAAGACGATCAGAGCGGCCACCACCACGTTCGACAGGAAGGAGACGACGAAGACCTTGTCGACGAAGATCCCGTCGAGCATGGCCCGCAGACCGCCGAACACCGCGTCCAGGGCGGCGACGACCGCGATCGGAAGGTAAGGCTCGACTACCGCCGGCACCTCGGGCCGGATCAACAGTCCGACCACGACTCCGACGACGAGGCCCAGTACGGCGATCACGATGTGCCCTTCCCTGTGTCAGCCGTCCCCGGCCCACTGCCCCGGTCGGCGTCGGCGGTCATCGGCTCTGCTGTACGTACGATCAAGCTGGGGGCCGCGGGCAACCGCACCGACTGCTCGTCGGAAATGCTGGAGCGGATACCGAAGTTCTCCTTCAACGCGTGCAGGTACTGGCCGTCGGCACTGTCCTGGAACGCGGTGCTCAGCTTGTTCCCGTCCCCCACCGCGAGCACCGTGTACGGCGGCACCAGCGGCCTGTTGTCGACCAGTATGGCGTCGCCCGCCGCGCGGATCGCCGACAGGGCCGTCAGTCGCTGCCCGTTGATGGCCACGGCCTCGGCTCCCGACTCCCACAGCCCGTTGACGACGCGCTGCATGTCGCGGTCGCGGACCCGGCCCGTGTCGGAGAACCCGCTGCTCTCACGCGGCCCGTCACCGCCCTGGTCGGTGTCCTTCGCATCGTCCACGACGAGCTTCACGCCCGGCCCGGACACCTCGGTGGCGCCGGCCAGCAGACCCACGAGCGCGCCCTGGTCGCCGCCCTGGGTGTTGAGGGCCCTGCGCTGGCGCTCCTGGACGTCGTCGCGGAGCGCGTCGACGCTCTCCTCCAGCTCGTCCACGGACTGGGTCTGCGCCTGGACGCGGTCGATCAGCTCCTCGCGCTCCTTCGCCAGCACCGGCGCCGACACACGCGCCTCGGCGGCCCCCACGGTGACCACGGCGGCCGCCAGCACCAGGCCGGCGGCGAGCCCGAGCTTGGCGCGCAGCGTGCGGGGCAGACCCCCGCCCTCGGCCCGGCGCGCGGTCGCTTCCGCGTACCCGTCGTCGAGGCTGTGCTCCATCACGTTCGTCAGCAGCGACATCGACGCATCGGGACGCGCGGGCGGAGAACCTGTGCTCCGAACGGGGGGCTGCTGCGACATGCCGCACATCGTCGCATGTCGCAGCCGCTACCGCCGAATGGCCCCACCGGTGTGCCGGGCACCGCCCCGGAAAGGCGGGCGGCACACCGGCGGGTGCCTCACCGACCCGCGCTGTCCACGACCGACGCCCATTCGTCGAGCAGGGCCTGCGCCGAGGCGTCGTCGGGGCCCTCCGCCCACAGATGGGTGACCGCCTCGGCCGGGTCGGGCAGGACCATCACCCAGCGTCCGTCGGCCTCCACGACGCGCACCCCGTCCGTGGTGTCGACATGTCGATCGCCGGCGGCCTCGACGACCCGGCGCATCACCAGACCCTTGACGGCCCAGGGCGTGGCCAGATCCCGCTTGAGCACGTGCGCCCGCGGGATCCGGGCATCGATCTGGCTCAGCGTGAGCTGCGTACGGGCCACCAGCCCCACGAGCCGCACGAACGCGGCAGCCCCGTCGAAGACACTGCTGAACTCCGGCACGATGAAGCCGCCGCGGCCGTCACCGCCGAAGATCGTGGTCTCCTCCCGGCCCACACGGGTCAGGTCGTCCGGCGACGTCGTCGTCCACTCCACCTGGGTCCCGTGGTACGCCGCGACCTGCTCGGCGATCCTCGTGGTGGTCACCGGCAGGGCGACCCGGCCGCTGCGCCGCTCGGCGGCCACGAGGTCCAGCAGGACCAGCAGCGCCCGGTCGTCCTCGACGATCCGCCCGCGCTCGTCGACGAGGGACAGCCGCTCACCGACGGGGTCGAAGCGGACACCGAACGCGGCCCTCGCCGAGGCGACGATCTCACCGAGCCGCACCAACCCCGATCTGCGGGCGTCCGCGGACTCGGTCGGCCGGGACTCGTCCAGACCCGGGTTGATCGTCAACGCGTCGACACCGAGGCGGCCGAGGAGGCTCGGCAGAACGAGGCCGGCGCTGCCGTTGGACGCGTCGATGACCACCTTGAGCCCGGACTCGGCGATCCCCGACGTGTCCACGTTGCGCAGCAGGGAGCCCGTGTACGAGTCGAACACGCTCGACGGGAAGTGCAGGTCACCGATCTCGCCGGGGAACGCACGACGGTACTCCTGGCGCGCGTACACCCGGTCCAGCTTCCGCTGGCCGCCCTGGGACAGGTCGGCTCCGCGCTCGTCGAAGAACATGATGTCGACGGAGTCCGGCACGCCCGGGGACGTGCGGATCATGATGCCGCCGGCACTGCCCCTGGCCGTCTGCTGCCGCGCCACGGGCAACGGCACGTTCTCCAGGTCCCGGACGTCGATGGCGCTGGCCTGGAGCGCGGAGATGACCGCCCGCTTCAGGGCACGGGCACCACGGGAGTGGTCACGGGCCGTGGTGACGGTGGCGCCCTTCTTGAGCGTCGTCGCGTACGCCCCGGCGAGGCGCACCGCGAGCTCCGGGGTGATCTCCACGTTCAGGATGCCGGTGACGCCCCTGGCGCCGAACAGATGCGCCTGCCCGCGGGACTCCCAGATGACCGAGGTGTTGACGAACGCGCCGGCCTCGATGGTCTTGAACGGATAGACCCGCACATTGCCCTGGACGATCGATTCTTCACCCACCAGGCATTCGTCACCGATCACCGCGCCGTCCTCGATGCGCGCGGCGCGCATGACGTCGGTGTTCTTGCCGATGACGCAGCCTCGCAGGTTGGCCTGCTGCCCGATGTAGACGTTGTCGTGGACCACGGCCTTGTGGAGGAACGCCCCGGACTTCACGACGACGTTGGAGCCCACGACGGTGTGCTCGCGGATCTCGGCTCCGGCTTCGACCTTGGCGTAGTCGCCGATGTACAGAGGCCCCCGCAGCACCGCGTCGGGATGCACCTCGGCTCCTTCGGCGACCCACACGCCGGGAGAGATCTCGAACCCGTCGAGCTCGACGTCGACCTTCCGCTCGAGAACGTCGGCCTGCGCCTTCACATAGCTCTCGTGCGTGCCGACATCCTCCCAGTAGCCCTCGGCGACATAGCCGTAGATCGGCTTGCCTTCCTTCATGAGCTGCGGGAAGACGTCTCCCGACCAGTCCACGGGCACATCGGCCTCGACGTAGTCGAAGACCTCGGGCTCCATGACGTAGATGCCCGTGTTCACGGTGTCCGAGAAGACCTGCCCCCACGTCGGCTTCTCGAGGAACCGCTCGACCTTTCCCTCCTCGTCGACGATGGTGATGCCGAATTCCAGAGGGTTGGGCACCCGTGTCAGACAGACGGTGACAAGGGCACCCTTCGCCTTGTGGAAGGAAATCAGATCGGTGAGATCGAAATCGGTGAGGGCGTCACCGGAAATGACGAGGAACGCATCATCCTTCAGCGCTTCCTCGGCATTCTTCACACTCCCCGCGGTGCCGAGTGGCTTCTCCTCGTTGGCATAGGTGAGCTCCATTCCGAGCTCTTCGCCGTCACCGAAGTAGTTCCTGACGAGTGAGGCGAGAAACTGCACGGTAACGACGGTCTCGGTGAGCCCGTGCCGCTTGAGCAGCCGCAGCACGTGCTCCATGATCGGCCGGTTGGCCACCGGCAGGAGCGGCTTGGGCATGCTCGAGGTCATGGGGCGAAGTCGCGTTCCTTCGCCACCAGCCATCACGACGGCCTTCATGTCGGAAGCGTCCTCCTTGAAGAGATGACGGTCCAGCCGACTTCACCCGCGCAACAACCTTCAGGTGCATCCACGGCCGGCGACACTGCCGGTCACCGTGTCCTCGGGGTCAATCGGCCTCTGCGTCCGCCTTGACGAGTCGGCGGACCTGAACCACATAGAGGATCCCTGCCCACCAATAGAGAGTTGTACCCCATCCGGCGAACGCCCATCCGAAAATCGCAGCCAGTGACGCAAGCCATCCCGTTCCGTCACTCAGGAGCAGCAAGGGGAAGGCATACATGAGGTTGAAGGTGGCCGCCTTGCCCAGGAAGTTCACCTGCGGCGGCGGATAACCGTGCCTGCGAAGGATGTACACCATCACCAGCAGCATCAGTTCCCGAGCGAGAAGTGCAGCACTCAACCAGATCGGGAGAATCTCGCGCCAGGTCAGGCCCACGAGAGTGGACAGGATGTAGAGCCGGTCGGCGGCGGGATCGAGGATGCGGCCCAGGCTGCTGATCTGGTTCCACCGGCGGGCGAGCTTCCCGTCGAGATAGTCGCTCACTCCGCTCAGCATCAGAACCAGCAATGCCCAGCCGTCGCTCTTGGGCCCGCCGAACTCGGGGCGAAGAATCAGCCACAGGAAGAGCGGCACCCCGACCAGCCGCGCCATGCTGAGGATGTTGGGGATGGTGAGCACCCGCTCCGTCTGGACGCGGGTCTCCTGGACCTCCACCCGGGGGCCTCCTGTGGGAAACGTACCAACGATGCTCCCCGACCTTACCGGCAGTCGCTCCGGCTCTGAGCACAGGGGTCGGACCCGGACCTGGTCTGCGCAGGACCGTGAACGCAGGAAAGCCCCGGAACTGTGTTCCGGGGCTTTCCCACAATGATTGTTCGGCGGCGTCCTACTCTCCCACAGGGTCCCCCCTGCAGTACCATCGGCGCTGAAAGGCTTAGCTTCCGGGTTCGGAATGTAACCGGGCGTTTCCCTAACGCAATGACCACCGAAACTCTATGAAGATGTCCGAACTACCAGCCGGCAAGGCGAGTTCGTTACTTCAGAACTGACACAGTGGACGCGAGCAACTGAGGACAAGCCCTCGGCCTATTAGTACCGGTCAACTCCACCAGTTACCTGGCTTCCATATCCGGCCTATCAACC